>NZ_BAAADA010000071.1:0-16528 GCF_039522005.1 Alkalibacterium indicireducens | reverse complement strand
GAGGGAAAACTCAAAAGAGAAAACCCTAAATCCACTTATATAGAGCATCTATAGTTTCCTAGGTGTCTCAATACAAATAAGGAGGGAAAGGAACCAATGGCTGAAATCGTCATAATCTACACATCTGAAACAGGGATGACGAAACAGTATGCAAAATGGATCAGTAAGGAACTTGACAGTGACTGTCTGGTTCTAGAAGAAGTGAAGGCTGAAGAATTTTTGCATGCTGACCTGATTGTCTTTGGAGCAGGTATACGAGCTGGACGCATGCGTAAGCTCAAATCCTTTCATTCTAAAATGAATAAATCAGGATGGTCTGGACCGGTTGTATACTTTGCTACTGGGGGAGCACCATACGACGAACAGACTGTCAGGGCTATCGTTGCCAACAGTTTTCATTCATCAGAAACATCTTCAGTACCTTTTCACTATTTTGAGAGCGGATTGAACTTTGAAAAAATGAAGATAAGATCCAGAGCCATAATGAGAGTGTATAAAATGATAATGGATGGGAAAAAGGAGAAGTCAGAAGCAGCAATGGGGACAAGACAAGCTTTGAATGGATCCTACGACCATTCCAGCCCGGACTATATTCGTCCCCTGATCAAAGATGTTCATAAAAGGATAAATGTCTGATTTTACAAGCTGAAATGGAATCAAAACACTCATTAGAAGGGCCGCTAGGAGACCTTTCTCATGAGTGTTTTTTTATAAAAAATCAGTAAGCTTTTCAAGTTCATCGAGCTGATCATGTGTATCTGAATAAATCCTGGTCAGTCTGTATCAGGCTGAGCGGAAATATGGCTAGTAAAAGTACTATATAGTGTCTACTGAACAAACGATAATTTTTCAAAAGAGCTGGCTTCGGACTGATAAAAAAGTTCTATTGGAGCTAAAAAGACCTCTCGAAAAATGGCGCAAAGAAAGTCCCTTTGAATTTTGGACAGATTCAAAGAAACGATCGATAAAGCGATCGATGTTAAGGTTGTCGTAGCTAACCGTGTGCGAATCAAGCCCAATCCATGGCATCTTTTGGCAAGGCTGAATTCTCGTTCGATTTGGATGCGGTCACGATTATCTTGACTTTCCACTTGTTTATCCACTGTTTGATCTTTTTTTGGTCTTCCTAACTTCGGACCGGAAAGACGGATAGTATGCTTCTTACAAAACGCTCGGTTCTCACGCGTTCGGTAAATTTGATCTACCAGAACACGCTCCGGATAATGACCCGTACGCTCTTTATACCGTTTTACCGCTGGGATTAAATCTACAGATTCATTAAATGCTTCAAACGACAGCCGTTCAATACGAAGGAACCCAGCCGCTTGGCTGATGTCTACCTTCGCTCCAAACTCAGTGGGTGTTTTGGCTTTTCCACGCACGATAGGACGAAGATAGGGTTGACTGAAACTGACAATCCGATTCGGAACACTGTGGGTTTTGTTTTGATACATGTAGTCCTGTTGTTCAAAGAAACGTTGGATGATATAGAAGCGGATGGCCTGTTCTTCCGTTAATACAGCACCCTGTTCTTGAAGGTGTTCTATGTAACGGATATCTCGCTTCACATAGCCTAATTGCTTCCGGATGGCGGCACGAATGATTTTTTTCGATTTCTTTTTCTTCTTAGCGATTCTCAAGTAATCTTTGCGGGCTTTGCGGCGATACATACGTGGCTTAGGTGATCCATACGTTTCACACAGGTCGTCCACGATTTTTTCTGCATGAAGGCGGGCATCATTCAATAAGACGATATCTTGGGGAAACTTGATATAAGAAGGCGCACACGTGGCATCAATCATTAAGGTGCCTTTGTTTGAAGGCGTCTCGTCTTCTCCTTGAGTCTTTTGTTGGCTCTCAGAGTCACCATCAGAAAGAGTATCACTTTGATTACCGTCGTCATCATCATCGTCTTCTTCGTGGAAGGCCAGGAGGCGTTCGTTGATATGAGCCAATTTCTCTGCGGTTAATCGCTTGCGGAAATGAACCAAACTTGAGGAATCGAATGGCTTTTCATCTTGATAACCAGGCAGACCAATGAAGTACTGCAGGTAGGGATTTTCTTGAATTTGAAGAACCAATTCTTCATCAGAATAGTCGTATTCCTTCTGAATCAACAGGGAACCAAACGCCATGCGGAAAGGTTTGGCAACATTGCCTTTTTCACTTTTGAATAATGAGGCATATTCTTCTTCTAGCTCTTCCCAAGGTAGGAGGCTCGCTTTTTGAACCCAACGGTTCTCTGGATTCATGGTGAGACCTAATGGTTGGTTAAAGCCATCAAATGTCAGTTGCGTGTGTGGACGTTTTTTGTACATATTCATCGCCTTCCCTATGTAAAAGTGCACGGTTTTATCACTCAATGATTAAAAAGCCTTGCACTTAGGATACCAAAAAACAGAAGTAAATGTTGGAATGACATTGTTTTAGAATTGTTCAGTATACACTATATAGACATGAAATTAGATGCAAAACCTGCCTCATACTGGTATGATATAAGAAATTAAATAACAACTCATATAGAGTAGTTCAAATTGTTTATGTACAAGTTAATGAAGGAGAATGACCGGTGGTTAATAAAGAAGAAGGGTTTGCATTATTCAAAGGCAGAAGAGCTGTTCTCGCAACGATGCATAAAAAAGAGCAAGTCATCGCTCCAGTTATGGAGAGTGAGCTGGGGATTCATATCCAAGTGCCGGAAGGTTTTGACTCTGATCGTTACGGAACCTTTACTGGAGAAATAGAGCGAACGGGAAACCAGCTGGAAGCGGCCAGGCTTAAAGCTGAAGCTGCAATAGAATTAACTGGATGCACCTTGGCTGTGTCGAGTGAAGGATCTTTTGGCCCGCACCCGATGATTCCTTTTCTACCGTGCAACCGTGAAGTTGTAATGCTGTTAGATAAAGTTCAGAACCTGGAAATCATTGGAACAGCAATTACGACACATACCTATTTTAAACATAAAGTAATTTCGAGCTTTGAAGAAGCCTGCAGCTTTGCTGAATCAGTTGAATTTCCAGATACTGGAATCGTAGTTAAAGTAAAGGAACAGTCCGTAGACCCGGACGATATGATAAAAGGCATCACCTCCACGGACCAGCTGAAGGAAGCTGTGCAGAAGGCATTGACTAAGTCATCAGATGGGACGATATTCATTGAAACAGATGTAAGGGCAATGTATAATCCCAAGCGTATGAAGAACATCGAAGCAGCTACACGAGACCTGGTAAAAAATATTCTTTCCACTTGTCCTGCATGTGAATGGCCAGGATACAAAGCAGTCAGCAGCAAAAAAGGGCTCCCTTGTGAATGGTGCAGACGGCCTACAGGACTTACCCTCTCGCTGAAATATGAATGCACAAAGTGTGGATATAATAAAGAACAACTTTATCCAGAAGGAATAGAACAAGCTGATCCAGGTCAATGCAGTTACTGCAATCCTTAAACAGCTTGAAAGATAGTTGAGGTATCTTCTTTAAAACTAGGTGGTTTAAAGAAGATACCTCAAAATATAATAGAAGTAAAGAGTACGCGACACCTATATATCGGAGGCGACAGACATGAGTAAGTTTGGATGGGCTTACATCGGCTGTGGGGGCATTGCCAGAACTACGGCCAGCGAACTTGTACAGACAGATGACAATAAAATTGTAGCAGCATGGAACAGAACAAAGGAGAAAGCCGAGGGTTTTGTAAAAGACTTTGGAGGAAGAGTTTATGACACAGCCGAAGAGGCGATTATGGCCGATGGTGTCGAAGGCGTGTATGTTAACGTCAATGGTGATCAGCACGCCTATTACACTAAACTGGCGATCGACCTTGGGAAGCCTGTACTGTGTGAAAAGCCATTTACCTTCAATGAAAAGGATACAAAGGAGCTGCTTGGTTATGCAGCTGAAAAAGGAGTATATGTTTCAGAAGCCATGTGGACCTGGCACAATGATACTGCCTTGAAAGTCAAAGAATGGGTGGACGCGGGAGCTATAGGAGACATCGTGTCCTCAGATAGTGCGTTCGCCGTGCCTTTACTCAAACTGACAGATAATCCCAGACTGACGACTGCATCCATGCTGGGTGGAGCCTTGATGGATCTAGGCGTTTACAATGTCAGATATGCCTACGAACTGTTTGGAAAACCAGATCGAATCGACTGCGAAGCAGATATGCACGAGGTCGATCATTCGGAAGAGATCACCTTCCATTACCCTGACTTTAAAGCCACCATGCATGTCTCGATGTCAGAAGAGGGCGGCCACTTCTTTGAGGTGACCGGAACGAAAGGCTCGATTACTGTTCCTAAATTCCATATGGCAAAGGAAGCTGTGCTGAAGACAGACGATGGAGAAGAGCGATTCGAAACGGACGAGCTGCTCTATGGAAAGCAATTCTCAAACGTTGCTGAAGAAATCCGTTCAGGCAGAAAAGAAGGCGAAAAGATATCGGCGCACAGTACAGTCGAAGTCATGAGTCTGCTGGACGAATGCCGCAGACAGATGGGGCTCGTGTATCCGCAGGAAAAGACGGGAAATTAATCAGGACAATGAATAGTTAGAAAGGATGGGACCATGTCAAAAAAGCCGTACTTAGCAGCATTATCACTGTTACTGGCATCAACGATCGCTCTATCGGGATGTGAGCAGGACCAGGAGGATGTAAACCAGGAAGACGCAAATGAGATTCAGGAGAACGAACCTGAGGAAACTGACGAACAGAATGATGCAGACACTGACGATGAACAGGAAGGTGCGGAATCGGAAGAGTCTGTAGATACAGAAGAAGACGAGTCAGAAGAAGCAGAGGAAGAGGAGGCAGCATCTATTTTTGGTCTCCAGGAAGATTTGGTATACATCAGTGCTGACCGTCTGAGTGTCAGAGCAGACAGCAGTGAAGACAGCGAATCCCGTGGGAGCCTGTCCAAAGGAAATGAAGTGCGTGTACTGGATGAAGTGGAAAACGACGATGCGACCTGGTATCAGATTGCTCATCATAATTCGGATGTGAATGAGGGCTGGGTCTCTGCGGAATTTACGGTTAGTGATCTGAATGAGCTGCATGTGTCGACCAATTTTGATGATAAAGAGATGAATGAATTCTTCACCTCGCCGACCTTGTTCGAAGACAATCGAGTGGTTGCTTATTATGGCCACCCTAATTCAGAAATTATGGGCATCGTCGGGCGTCATTCTTTTGAAGATCTGATCGATCTGCTTGAAGAAACGACTCAGGCCTATGATGATGCTGATGAAGACAAAGGAGCGGTACCTGCCATCTATCTTGTCTACGGTACGGTTCAGCCTGGAGGCGTCGTTCATAAGATGAATTACGATCTGGTCATGTCCTACATCGAAGCGGCATATCAGCGAGGCGTCCTGGTTTATATCGATCATCAGATGGGACGCAACCATCCGACTTATTCAATTAATGAAATCCTGTCATTCTTGAGGTATCCGAATGTCCATCTGGCTCTCGACCCGGAGTGGCGGACGGAACGACCTATGCAGGAAGTGGGACACATTACTGGATCTGAACTGAATGGTGTGCAGGAAAGAATGCAGGAATACATTGAAACGCATGAGATTCAGGGAACGAGACAGTTTGTCTTCCATCAGTTTGTTGAAAAAATGATCGTCGATGTCGAAGATATATCAGCGGATTATGATCCGGTCCTTCTGGTCCACAATACTTCGGGATGGGGGGCACCTGAAGGCAAACGAGCGACACACGAAAAAGTTACCGAAGCCAGCGAGGTTCCATACAAAGGATTTAAACTCTGGTATCATTTCTCTGATCAGCCAGGCGTCCACTATGACAATCCGCTAATGACACCTGAAGAGGTTCTGGATCTCGATCCACAGCCAGGTCTGATCATTTACCAGTAATCTATCAGTTATACAAAGGGATTAACACTATAAGTAGATACCACCTATCAATCATCTAATCTCCATGGTATAATGCATCAGGAATCTAACGACTGGAACCTGATTAGGGGATGCCTTTAGATGCCTAATCTGGTCGTTACTCTATGGAGGTGTAAAGTAATGAATAAACGATGGACTATTGAAGAGATAAGAAAGTACGTAAACAACAATTCTGAAAGCACACTGCTGACCACGGAATACCGCGGGTTTTCTCAGAAACTGTCATTCAAATGTGCTTGTGGCAATACATTTGAAAAGACTTTTACAAAGTTTAAGAATAACGGGCAGCGCAAATGTGAGGTCTGCCAGCCACCCAAAACCTCTCGCTAAATCAATTATATTTCAAGCACTGATTTCATTTATAATGGAGTCAGTGCTTTTTGACACCAAGCCAATTAAATCTCTTTTTTCTTTGCTTCAATACTGGACATTTATAGATGAGGTGAATTCCCCCTAGTTTATGTCTTCTCAAGCATGTGACGACACCCGAAAACAGACATGTTTCCATCACACTTTGAACTTGAGAACTATCAAAATGTAAGTATAATTTGACAAATGAGCTGTAATCGTTAAAATAGATAGGGTTAGATAAAACGATTGTGATAAGCTGACCGTAATCAAAGAAATAATTAATCGATAAACTATGTTTAAAGTGAGAGGATTTAATATGAAAGAGAATTTCTGGAAAAACTTACCTAAACCCTTTTTTATTCTAGCGCCAATGGAAGACGTCACAGATGTCGTTTTCAGACATGTCATCGCTGAAGCAGGACGACCGGACGTCTTCTTTACTGAGTTCACGAACTCTGTCAGCTACTGTCATCCGGATGGCCGTGACAGTGTAAGAGGAAGACTGACATTCACTGAAGATGAACAGCCTCTGGTCGCTCATATTTGGGGAGACGAACCCAAGTATTTCCGTGAAATGAGTATCGGCATGGCTGAAGCAGGATTTGCCGGGATCGATATCAATATGGGCTGTCCTGTTCCAAACGTAGCCGGAAAAGGGAAAGGCAGCGGACTGATTCAGCGTCCTGAAGTGGCTGCAGAACTGATCGAAGCGGCGAAAGCAGGTGGGCTGCCTGTCAGTGTGAAAACACGTTTAGGCTACAGCAGACTCGATGAATGGCGCGAATGGATCGCTCATCTGCTGAGACAGGATATCGTGAATCTGTCGATCCACCTGCGCACAAAAAAAGAGATGAGTAAATACGATGCGCATTGGGAACTGATTCCTGAAATCAAAAAAATGCGTGACGAAATCGCACCGGATACTCTGCTGACGATTAATGGAGATATCATGGATCGCGAGATGGGACTCAAACTGGTAGAGAAAACAGGTGTCGATGGAGTTATGATCGGACGCGGAGTCTTTAAGAATCCGTTTGCTTTTGAAAAAGAAGCCAGAGAACACAGCAGTGAGGAAATGCTCGATCTGCTCAGATTGCATCTCGATTTATTCGACACTTACGGTGTGGAAGCAGGACGAGCGTTCAAACCGCTCCGTCGATTCTTCAAGATTTATGTCCGAGGGATGCGAGGAGCCAGTGAACTGAGACAACAGCTGATGGAAACAGTCACGACAGATGAAGTAAGAGTACTGCTAGATGAATTTGAAGACAGACTCAAGAGCTTTGAAGCTGAAGAAAGTGACCGGCCCGTAGAAAACCATGCATAACAGAGAGACTTTGCTGAAAAAGCAAAGTCTTTTTTATAATCAAGATCAGATGTATCAAATGACAGTCAGACTGGGGGAAGGTTAATGACCCATAAAGCAAGTTATTGTCTATTAGATGGAAATAAGTCTGGTCGAACATGCCAAAAAAATTTATATGGTCCATTCGGCACCCATATTAATTGACAACTGGAAGTGTTTCGCTTATGAGTCAGTTCAAATAGTTTCAGGGTCAGAGAGGCCCTGTCAAATTAATTATCGGGAGGAAAAAGTATGACAAGTTTAAGCGATACATACACCTTATCAAATGGTGTGAAGATCCCCATTCTAGGATATGGGACATGGCAAGTGACTGATCCTCAGGAGGCTGTTGATGGAGTAAAGAACGCAGTTAAAGTAGGCTATCGTCATATTGATACAGCTCAGATGTACCAGAATGAAGAATTTGTCGGTAAAGGAATCAAGGAAAGCGGTATCCCGCGTGAAGAGCTGTTTGTTACCAGCAAACTCAACAATATGAATCACGGCTACGACAGTGCCCGTAAGACAATAGAAGAATCACTGAAAAAACTTGATCTGGACTACCTGGACCTCTTTCTTATTCACTGGCCGGTTGTAAAAAATAACGGTGGAGACTGGAAACAGGATAATATTGACACATGGCGTGCGCTGGAAGACTTGTATGATGAAGGGAAACTTAAAGCGATCGGTGTCAGTAATTTTGCTGTCCCTCATCTGAACAATATTTTGGATAATTCCCGCATCAAGCCGATGGTCAATCAGATTCGTCTGCACCCAGGTGTTCTTCAGAAAGAAACCGTTAAGTTAAACCGTGAAAACGATATTGTCATCGAAGGGTGGTCACCCCTTTCTCCTATGAAATATTTAGGTGAAGATACGACTGTGCAAAAAATGACTGACAAGTACGGAAAATCCATTGCCCAGCTTTTATTGAGATGGGGTGTCCAGCATGGCTTTGTTACATTGACTAAATCTGTACATGCAGAACGGATTAAATCTAATGCTGATATCTTTGATTTTGAACTGACTGACGAAGAAATGACTTATTTTGATGGATTGACTTTCGATGAATTAAGCACACCAGAAGATTTTCAGGAAAGATAATAGGGTGATTATTTCTGTTAATGGTTAATTAAGTCAGAAATAAGACATTTTGAAAATTAATTAGGTTTTATTGCGATCATGTGTTACACTAGGTTTAACATATTGTAAGAGACATTTTACGAACTGTGTAATGCATTCCGAATTGGCCCTTAAGCAATCATGTAAATTTAAAGTGCTAAAGGCACGAGGAGGAATTTTATTATGGAAACAGGTACAGTAAAATGGTTTAACGCAGAAAAAGGTTTTGGATTTATCGAACGTGACGGAGCAGACGATGTATTCGTACACTTCTCAGCTATCCAAGAAGAAGGATTCAAATCTTTAGACGAAGGCCAAGCAGTAAACTTTGACATTGAAGAAGGCAACCGCGGACTTCAAGCAGCAAACGTTACTAAGGCTTAATAACCTAAACCAATATAGATGAAGGCAAGGCAGGACGATGAGTCCTGACCTTGTCTTTTTTTATTTCTGATAATATATATATGATATTGAATGGCAGGAGTATATAATTTTCAATTCAATCGATGTATATCAATGATCAGAGAGTGTTCAGAACAAGGGCAAAGACTGTAATACAATATGCTGTTATACGAAAAATAGATAGTTCATAATACAGTCACATGATATGATTATCTTTAAATTCCTCGTCAAACGTGTGAGGAGTTTTTTGGTAAAGGTTATGAATAACGGTAGAGTGAAAGTGAAGCAACTGAGTATTTTTATTCACGACAAAACTATATCAAGAATGGAAAATGATAAAACTTTTATTGTATTACTGCTTTAAACATGCTATTCTGATGAGCGATAATAATGGAGGGTTTATACATGATTAATAAATTTAAGTTCATATTTTTATCTTTACTGGGGTTCGTCTTTTTCCTAGTCCCATTTACTATCGGTGGAGAAAGACGTATTATGATTTCTCATATTATTTATCTGGTTACGGATAATATACTGGATTTATTCATAACATTTACAGCACTGTCGGCATGGATTGTTCTGATCGCCACAGTTGTGTTTCTGTTCTATACATCGGATAGCCGCTTTTTGAATGATATTTTCAAAACTACGCCGATCAATGTGGCATTGAGACTGATCGGATCCTTTTTATACTTAATGGTCGTTTATAGCTGGTTTGAAGGGAACGCACTTGCAGATATGATTCTGGATCCAGATACGGGAGGACTGATGGCAGGGGAAGATGGCCTCTTGACGACATTATATATCACGTTTTTTGTTGGTATTCTAGCACTGCCGTTACTCACTCATTTTGGAATCGTAGAGTTTGTCGGCATACTTCTAGGTCCCGTAGTTGAAAAACTGTTCAGAGTGCCTGGGTATTCACTGATCGATGCAATTGCTTCATTTGTTGGTGATGGGACGATAGGTATTGTCGTAACAGATAAACAGTATCAGAGGGGATACTATAACAAAAGAGAGGCCTACATTATTGCGACAAGCTTCTCCATAGTCGGTATCGCTTTTGCGGCGGCTGTTGCGGATCTTCTTGGCTTCAGTGCAATTTTTCCTATATTTTATGGATCGATCGCCGTTGTAACTCTGATCCTTGCTTTCATTACTGCCCGACTGCCGCTTAAGAAATTCGAGCCGGAATACTACAAAGGCATAGAGCCTAAATCAGTAGAAGTTCCTGAAGACAAATCGATCATGGAGCACTCATATGAGGCAGCGATCGAGCAGGCAGAACAGACCTCTATCAAAGGGGCACTTTTAGAGGCACTGAAAAACATTGTGGATATCTATGTGGGATTCTTGCCTATTATTATGGCAGTGGGAACAATCTCCCTTGTCATTGCAGAATATACACCATTCTTCGACTTCATCAGTGCACCGCTTGTGCCCGTTTATGATTTCCTTGGTTACAGCAGTGAAGTAGCTGCTCAAATGGCACCCGCTTCACTAGCAGGTTTTGCTGATATGTATCTTCCAGCACTGTTCATCAGTGGAGCAGAATCTGAAGCTGCCCGATTTTTCATCGGAGTGCTGGCCTTTACACAACTCGTCTTCATGTCAGAGACGGGCATGATTCTGGTTAAAACTAAAATTGGCCTGAACTTCTGGGATGTAGTCAAAGTCTTCTTATTCAGAACAGTTTTATCCATACCTGTCCTGCTTGTTCTTACAAATATTCTGGGCTGGATGGGAGTCATCTCGTTTTAAACACATAACAGACAAAAAGGGACACTTCTCGGTGAAGTGCCCTTTTTTTATTAGAGATAAATCACTTTTTCAGTTAAGGTATAGGAAGTATTAGCTTAAGTGATTCGAGAATAAAAAAATTTAGTTTTAGGGCACACGAGAGGAGGAGCAGAAGATGAGAGTATTCATTGCTATCGAGCTGGAAGAAGAGGTCAAAGAAAAGCTGGCTGAAATTCAGTCAAAAGTTAAAGTAACGGCTGAAAAGGGACGGTTTACAGCCGTTTCCAATTTTCATCTAACTCTTTACTTTATCGGAGAAGCTGACAGCGAAAGAATCGGTCAAATCAGCAAAGCGATCGATAAATGTGCTGAGCATAACGTGCCGTTTAAGCTTAGTCTTGGTAAACTGGGGTCTTTCAATAAACGAAGCAAGCGCATCATATGGGTTGGGGTCGATGGTGACATAAGACAGCTGAAAAAGGTCAACGAACAAATCAGTGACGTATTGAATGAAGAAGAGCAAACTGCTGAAAAAGGAGAGTATACGCCGCACATTACTTTGGGGAGACAGATCGTTTTCAGTCAGGATTTTGAGGAATGGAGTCAGAGCCAGCCTGTCCCACCTGTAGAAATTGAAGTCGATAAGATTTCTTTAATGGAAAGTACACGGCTGAATGGCGAGCTTATATACAGGCCTATATACGTCAAACCAGTTCGTAAAGACATAACAGAGTAAAAGCCCTCGTTGAGATCTGAACCCATCGCAGTGACATCGGCTGCGGAAAGAAACAGTTATACTAAATGGAAGTTCACCTAACTGAGAAGGTTCTGTAACCAGTTGCATCTGAGTGATATCGAATGAGAGAAAATAGGACATGACAGGGACTATGAACTCGGCTATACGATCTATGAATAGTGCAAATCCAAGCATGAGTATGCCTTGAATAAGATGAAGAAACCCATGATCAAGTTGAAACGTCTCAAGAGCCGAAAGTAATCTGTTTTTACATGCCGTATACTTGTCTTTCAATATTTTGATGAGGCAAAAAAAGAAGGGTCACTCCTTTCTGAAAGGGCATAAAATATTAATCTCCTTATGATTATTCTATCATAACGAATGTTATTATAATAAGGTTTACCCTCTATAGGTTTGGTTTATATATGAAAAGTTTATTTCATAGCATGTCAATTGACGTAAAATGTCTGTATACTTTAAGAAGTGATGTGAATATTGAAATCAAGTGATGTGTTCAAGTGTTTTAGAAAGTATTTTAAAGCGAGGAGATAGACTATGGATGGTACAAAACGCAGCAACATAAAACCAGGAGATAAAGTCAAAGTCGTGCAGAAGCAGGATCAGAGGTCAGGAAAATTGACAGAAGGGGTAGTCAGTAGATTACTGACCAAGTCGCCTACACATCCTCACGGAATCAAAGTGATGCTGGAAGATAAAGTGGTTGGTCGTGTGAAGGAAGTTATAAAATAAATAGGATACGAAAAATCTGCCAGTTTATGGCAGATTTTTTTAATTCAGCTTAATGAACATACTTAAGTTTACATGGAACAGGGCAGTGAACTACCCACCACTTAAATCCTCCGGATTTTGAAGTGGGGGCTTCCTACGAACTCCATTCTTGTCTGCACAGGTTTCATGCAGACAGAGGAATCGGATATGGGTAGGCTCAAAAGGCAGTCCCTGCCTCATAGGTTTTCTTTTACTTGGCTAACGCCAAGGAATACTCAGTAGGCTTGGTTGTCGCCTATATAGACTTGGTTATCGTCTATATATAAAGTATACCAAATGAGAATGACATTAACCACTTCAAGCTATCGCTTGACCGAAATTCATCTCCCACTTTCACTGGTGCTTCGCACCCATACGCTTAGAAGTGGGAGACTTCTTTCGGAATTACGTTAAACTGATAATTCTAGAAGTGCAATTATATCCCTAAAAACATGCATTATGATTACAGTTTTTATTTTTCCAATGTATAATAGAAGTAGGAATAAAAACAAATGTAATGGTTCGTGAGATAAGAGAATGACTTACTTGCAGGTGACTCAACTTATTGACGAATTGCCCTCAACCATAGTCAACATTAACAAGTCTGATCATTACCCGATAGTTCATCTGTACGTTCTGTATAAAAAGGATGTGAGAGTATGAAACAGGAGTCAGTTAAACTCATCAATCCATTCAGGTTTACTCTTGAGCCGATGGAAAGGCTGCTTCAAATCAACTTTGAAAAAGATCCGGACACTTTTTATATCGGGTTTGAGCCTCAATATTATAACGATAGTACCTATGGAAGAGGACATGTTATTTTGGGGTGGAGGACGGACGGTAAGATCGATGTCTATTATCAGCCTTCTCTTAGAATTGAGAACAAGACATATGACACTTTCGGCAAAGGGCTGAATGAGAAAATAGAATGTGCTTTTGATGTTGCATCCTTTGATATCGGCCATAAAGGTGTTCAGGTTTTATATCGTTTTACTGATAAGTATGGCAGAAAAATCAAATTGAAGATACACGAAAAAAACTTCAAAAAACGCTCGCCATTTAATCTGCTTGCACCAGTGGGAGCATCTTCTCAGACTCCCTCCTATCTTCCCCTCGTATATCTGTTCGATTTCTATTTTGTTCGAAAAAATCATACGGTCGTTGACATTCATATTGGCGAGCAGTCACATAAATTGGATAATCTCCCGGTTACGATGGATGGGATGCGAATGTACTTCAGCCGCTACAGCGCCAAACCGTTGATTGTTAAATTCAACCCATATTCAGATGAGCATATGTCTGTTATGTCGTTAAATGAGAGAGAGGAAACGGTAAGAACTAAAGACTGTATTCTTGAACTGAACTGGCAGGAATCAAGTCCAGCTATTCGTACCCTGAGATACCCTACTCCTATTTATCCAGTTCAACTGTCATTTGTTCCCCCTTTTCCTGATATATTGACGATGGAGCATAATAAAGTGAAAGAAGGAATTTTTCAGATCAGTTGTCATCCTTCTCTGGGTTTGCTGATTGGAAGGTATCGTGTGATTAAAAGAGAAAACAGTGTAAAGATTAAGTGCTGCCCTACTGAAGGATGGTCTCCGATACCAGAAAAATGGTCGTTGCGCTTCTTGTATAGGCGTGAACCTGTTTATCGGGAATGGCCGATGTCATATGAATGGAAAGCATTCATAGATGAACGTTCACCTTTGAACTTCTATATGCGTTCGAGCTGGAAAAGACTGAAACGCTGAAGGGTTGAAAACAGCAGACACATCTGTGGATGCAGCTGAATCAACCAGGCAGACAATCGCCTTGTTCGCTATCGGGTACATCGATGGCTCCAAGTGAAGTTGCCTTAAAAAAACTGTATTGTTCTTTCTTCAATCCACCCAGAGTTTTAAATATAGAAGAGAATACTGCTATAACTGATAGGTTTGGTCTAGCAGCTGAAATTGCAAGAAAGGCTGGCTTTACGGGTGTTCAGATTCATGCTGCCCATGGGGATCAGATACTATGAGCAGCAGATAAGTCGTCTCGCTGACGGGCTGGATCCGCTGTACAATGAGAATGGATGGAAACCGATATAGAACAATTTAATCAGACATGGACATAATGAATGTGCTGGTCTTAATTTGTCCATTTATGGAACAAAC
This sequence comes from Alkalibacterium indicireducens, assembly GCF_039522005.1. NCBI lineage: Bacteria > Bacillati > Bacillota > Bacilli > Lactobacillales > Carnobacteriaceae > Alkalibacterium > Alkalibacterium indicireducens. The sequence continues at coordinate 1,990 of NZ_BAAADA010000071.1, read as the reverse complement.
TGAATTTTAGGTATATCCATTTAGTTTATTATAAAATAGAACAAGGTAGAATGTAATAGAGAAGACAGGTAATTTATGGTATTGTATACCTATTGTGATAGATATTAAAAGAATAAAAAGGAGCATACAATTGACATACAAACAGTTCAGACTATCTACTAGTATTCTGATGAGCTTGTTTCTTCTTAATGGATGTACAGATAACGATTCCGAAGAGGAACTTGGAGAAATAGTTGAAGAAATGCCTCAGGAAGAGACTAAGGATAATGATGAAGCAGAAATTAATGATGGAGAAAACAATGAAACTGAAGAAGGAACTCAATTTGAAGAAGATGAGGATGTTGAGTCTGATGAACCTGTCATCACTATTGATATGGAAGAGGACCTGCTTGATCCTGACAGCATAAAAGTCCTGGTCAATAAGCAGTATGCCCTTCCGGAAGACTATTCCCCAGATGATCTTGTCCCTTTGGACTTACCGACAGTTTTTGACGATCCTAATTTAACTAATATGAGAGAGAGAGCTGCACAGGCTTTAAGAGAAATGTTTTATTCTGCAAATGATGAGGGGATAGTACTTTATGCTCGTTCAGGTTATCGATCATATCAGACTCAAACACAATTATTTGATCGATATGTAGATAGAGATGGTCTCGAAGCGGCTAATCGCTACAGCGCTCGGCCAGGTGAAAGTGAACATCAGACTGGTTTGGCAATAGATGTAACGAGCGAAAGTGTAAATTTTAAGCTGACTGAAAGATTTGGTGAAACACCGGAAGGGCTATGGGTGGAAGAACATGCCCATGAGTTCGGTTATATTATCAGATACCCGGAAGGGAAGGAAGAGATTACAGGTTATCAGTATGAGCCTTGGCACTTAAGATACTTAGGAGAAGAACTGGCAGGGGACATTGCAGAAAGTGGACTGACTTATGAGGAATACCTTCTGGAAATAGGGATAGATATTGATATCGAAAAATAGTCGCAGTAAGCAGAAAAAAGATGGGAGGCTGACAATAGCTGGGCTTGTTTTAATCTTCATTTGAGTTTACAGACACAGACCGTCAGCGTATTCAGCGATCTCTTGATGAAACCACAATACGTCTGGAATTGACTGATTAACATAAAAAATGCTTCAGACCGCGTACAGGTCCTGAAGCATTTTTGAATAGAATATATTCAAAAAAAAGTGTCAGATTGATCTGACACTTTAAATCTGTCACGATCAGTCAGATTCATTGTCAGAAGAAAATCTAGCAGGTCTTTAGTGGCATCTTCGGTCGTTAATATAATCGAATCAGTGACTTTGTGCAGATAGTCTCTATGAGTAAAATAATCAGTGACCATGCTATTCAGGTGTTTAAGTATATCCAAGGAAATACGCTGTTTACTGATGGTACATACTGGGCATGCCGTATCATTACCTCCAATTCGTTCTGTTTATATTTTTGCATAATATTTACCCCAGTACTCATTTTTATAAAAAAAGAAGAGACTCCTCACTGTGCGTACGGAGCCTTTTCTTAATAATAAGTAGCAATGAAGAGGGAATTAAGCTACCTACCTCTTCTACCAGTGATCATATTAAAGATAAATACAATCAGGGCAATAACAAGCAGGATATGAACCAGACCACCAGCGATTTCAAATACAAGTCCCAGGATCCAGAATAAAATCAAAAGTCCAATAAGTGTCCACAACATTATTAACTCACTCCTTTATTTTTATAAATTGAGTATAACAGAGGAGAACGACACATGTATAATGATATGCTCGAATTATTAAATATACAGGAAGATCACTTGAAATCAGAAGGTATCAGCTGTTCATTCACAACATTAGTGAAATAAATCGATCAGTGATAGACTATATGTATAACACCTGTATGAGGAGAATCTTATGAGTATTGGATACGCCTGTTTAACGTAATTCCGAAAGAAGTCTCCCACTTCTAAACGTATGGGTACGAAGCACCAGTGAAAGTGGGAGA
>NZ_BAAADA010000070.1:0-7652 GCF_039522005.1 Alkalibacterium indicireducens | reverse complement strand
GTGAATTTGACAAAAAAATAAAGCCCTTATAGGCTTTCTGTCACTTTTTCCTCGTTTCAACTGTCAAACTCCCGAATGCACATTAGAAGAAATAAAAACTTTACAGAACACCCTAAAAAAAGTCGGGTATAAAGCAGTCAGCTTACAGGACACTTAACTAGGGCCAACCTTTATTCGCTTTCATAATACTCTTATGGTATAATGATTAAAGGAGTATAATATCTTAATGAAGAATTGAGGGGATGAAAGTGGCTAAAGAAGAGATCACTGCGGAAGTCCAGCAATTGGTTGAAACGGAACTTCGTAAAGGTGCCAGCAACTCCCGAATTGCTAATTTATTAGATTTACCTTATAAAGAAGCAGTCGACATTATTGAAACGATCAAAGAAAATTTAAGACCGGATGTTGGGGATGAAATTATCTTTTCATTTAGAGACGAACCAATGGAAGGAATTATTGAAAAACTTCTTACAAACAGTGCCATCGTCCGTATCAACTGGAATCATTCTGCTGAAAGAATGCGTGATCTGGTTGAAGAAAAAACGGTCGTTAACTTTAAAGATATTGAAGGATTTAAAAATCAAGTGGATGAAGAATAAGCAACTATCAAAAAAGGCCGTCCTAGGATGGTCTTTTTTGCTTTTATACACCCCGAATTGAGGAAGTGTAAAAGGGTCACCGCAGAAATTTGACTTAAGAAGTTAAACAGGCAGTAAAAAATCATACAAAAAACATAAGAATAAGGAGACCGTTCCAACCAGTAATGATAGCGCTATCAACAAAACTTTCAAAACTGCCTTCACATATAAATCATTATTTTAATCTTGACAGTTTTTCCAAACTAAGTTAGTATTTTGATTGTCAAATAGTTTGATAATCAAACAATATCGACTAAACGAATAGGAGGAGATGATGTGGATCCAAAAATCAATGAAATAAACGGGTACCTGGTATCTATTTTCAACGATGTGCTGATGATTGAAGAACGGACACTCCAGACCAGTCAGTTCAAGGATGTATCGATCAAAGAAATGCATACCATTGATGCAATTGGCATGTATCAGGAGCACACAACCAGTGAAGTGGCTAAGAAGCTTGGGATTACTGTAGGTACGCTTACAGTCTCGGTCAACAACTTAGTCCGTAAAGGCTATGTGAACCGCGTCCGAAGCGAGAAAGACCGAAGAGTCGTCAAGCTGGCGCTGACAAAGCAAGGCCGCCTGCTCTATCGTCTTCATGACAAGTTTCATAGAGACATGGTCAGAGAAACGCTAACGGAAATGAGCGAAGAAGAAGCTGAAGTGCTGATGAAAGGCTTGTTGAATCTTCACAGCTTTCTTGAGCGGACAAAGGAGCAGTTACCGGAGTGATGGACAAGACCCATGTAAAAATATATTCAACTGGGAAATATATCCCACCTCATCGTGTGTCTAATCATGATTTGACGAGCTGGATGGATACGTCTGACGAATGGATTGTCAAACGGACAGGTATCCGATCCCGTTACTTATCTCGTGGAGACAACACGAGTGACTTGTGCGTCAAAGCTGCGCATGATGTGCTAGAAGGTAGTCATATCGATGCTGATGAAATCGGACTGATTATTGTTGCGACAATGTCACCTGATGGGCAGTCTCCATCTGTTGCCAGTAAAGTACAGTCAGCGATTCAAGCGGGTCAGGCGATGGCATTCGATATGAACGCAGCCTGCTCAGGTTTTGTCTACGCGCTATCTACAGCAGAAAAAATACTCAGACATGCTCCCTACAGCTATGCCTTAGTGCTTGGCGGAGAGGTCATGTCAAAAGAGATCGACTGGACAGACAGAAAGACGGCAGTACTTTTCGGTGATGGAGCAGCAGGAGTCCTGATAGGTAAGACAGATGAGTCTGATCAGTTTATATCTGAAGATCTTCATGCAAATGGAGATAAAGGAGAGGCACTGACATCTGGGAATAGACAGGTGGATAATCCTCTTGTACAGTCAGACAAATCAGTCAGTTACCTGACTATGGATGGAAGAGAGATCTTCAACTTTGTCACTCGCTCGATTCCGGACAGTATCCAAAAGGTTATTGAAGCCGGCGGGACTGACATAGAAGACATTGATTATTTTCTTCTTCATCAGGCAAATGCACGCATCATAGAAATTGTTGCCAGGAAACTGAAGCGTCCTGTCGAGACATTTCCAATGAACATTCAGAATTACGGGAACACATCTGCAGCCAGTCTACCGATACTATTGGACGAGCTTGCAAAAGAAAAAAAAGTGTTGAATGGAAAAAAACAGAAAATCATCTTGAGTGCCTTCGGCGGGGGATTAACCTGGGGAACGCTACTCTTGGAAATAAACTAATGATACAAACTAAAAAACTAATGAACTAATCGGAGGAATTATAAATGACAACTTTTGAAAAAATTCAGGAAATTATCGTAGATCAGCTGGACAAAGAAGAAAGCGAAGTACAACTCTCAACGAACTTTAGAGAAGAACTTGAAGCAGACAGCTTGGATCTGTTCCAGATCATAAATGATATCGAAGACGAATTTGACATCAAGATAGAATCTGAAGAGGGTCTGACAACTGTAGAAGATCTAGTAAAATATGTTGAAGGTCAAATCGAATCTTAATTTAACAGGAAGGAGCTCCTAGATGAATCAGCCCTTATTAGAGCAAATTGGAATTAAATATCCCATCATACAAGGAGCGATGTCATGGGTTGCCACTCCAAGTCTAGCAGCAGCCGTCTCAAATGCAGGCGGACTGGGCATGCTTGGAGCCGGGCATGAACCAGGTGAGTATGTCAGAAAAATCATTCAAGAAACTAAGAAGATGACAGACAAACCATTTGGTATGAATGTCCTGCTGCTGTCACCCTATGTTGATGATGTCGTCGATGTTGTGTGCGAAGAAGGCATAAAAGTCGTGACAACTGGAGCGGGCAGTCCTGGACGATATATGAAAAAGTTCAAGGATGCAGGTATTACTGTGATCCCTGTAGTTGCTTCCGTTGCACTGGCCAGACGGATGGAAAAAGAAGGTGCAGATGCAATCATCTGTGAAGGGATGGAAGCTGGAGGTCATATTGGAAAACTGACAACCATGACACTAGTTCCTCAGGTCGTTGATGCAGTTCATATTCCAGTAATAGCAGCTGGAGGTATAGCAGATGGCCGGGGAATGGCTGCCGCATTTATGCTGGGAGCGTCTGCGGTACAATTGGGTACACGGTTTGTAGTCGCTTATGAAAGTATTGCTCATGAAAAATTCAAGGAGCGCATTATTAAGGCGAGAGACATTGATACCGTCGTAACTGGTATGATCACAGGTCATCCTGTACGTGTACTTAGAAACAAACTCACAAAAGAATATCTGAAAGTAGAAAAAGAAATTACAAGTGATGAGCATCCGGATTTTTCACGTCTTGAAGAGCTTGGTAAGGGCGCTTTAAGAAAAGCGGTTATTGAAGGTGATAAGGATGGTGGATCATTTATGTCCGGTCAGATTGCCGGTCTGGTATCGAAAGAACAGAGTTGTGAGGAGATCATTCAGGAGCTGATGAGTGAATACAAAGAGCTGACAGCTCACCCAGTCGTCTTTAATTGATGTGTAAGCTTCAGTCTAATACTTTGATATTCAAACAAATGGCGACTTACTCATTTATCAGTTATATGAAAGGAAGTTTTTCGTGAAAACTGCATTTGTCTTTAGTGGGCAGGGTGCGCAGTATCTGGGCATGGGAAAAGAATTCTACGACACTTATGCATCTGCCCGCGCTATATTTGATCAAGCCAGTGAGGCATTGGATCTCGATCTTGCTGAAATTTGCTTTAACGATGAAAAGAAGATACATCTCACTCCGTATACTCAGCCGGCTATTCTGACAGTCAGTCATGCTATTGCTGCAGTCATGGGCGAAGAAGGCATTCATCCGGATTGTTCAGCAGGACTTAGTCTGGGAGAATACAGTGCGCTTGTCGCTTCAGGAGGCATAGGGTTCAAAGAAGCAGTCAGACTTGTCCACAAGAGGGGAAGTCTTATGGAAGAAGCTGTTCCTGACGGAGAAGGAAAAATGGCTGCGGTCATAGGACTGGATGCAGAAGCAGTTGAATCGATCTGTACCTCAGTCACTGAAAATAACTATGTGACCGTAGCAAATTATAATACGCCAAGTCAGCTTGTTCTTTCTGGAACAGCAGAAGGTGTGGAGCAGGCGATGAAGCTGGCCGAAGAACGTGGGGCGAAACGTGTAGTTGAACTGAATGTCAGCGGACCTTTTCATTCTCAACTGCTTGAACCAGCAGCTCAGGAATTTTCTGAAGTCCTGTCTCAGCAGACATTCAACCCGTTAACTATCCCGGTCTATTCTAACGTGACAGCCAGTGCTTATCCTGATTCAGGGGCGATTTCTCATCTTCTCACTGAACAGATGACTTCATCTGTCCGTTTTGAACAGATGATTCGGATTATGGCTGAAGATGGGGTAGAGAGATTTATCGAAGTCGGACCTGGAAAAACTTTAAAGTCATTTATCAAAGCAATTGATAAAAGCTTTAAACCGTCGAATGTCGAAAAGCCTAGTCAATTGAATAAATTACTGGAAAAATCGAGTGGATAGTAGGGGTAATATGGATAAAAAAACAATCATAGTAACAGGAAGCACCAGAGGAATCGGTAAAGCGATCGCAGCCTTCTTTCTTAATAGAGGGCATAATGTCGTTGTTAACGGACGAAAAGACCTGTCAGATGATCTGATGGATTACTTCAACGTTTTCGACGGGACTGTCCATGTTATCAATGGGGACATCAGCGATTCGGCCTTTGCTAAAAAGCTGATCAAGGACACTAGAAAACACTTTGGGTCTGTAGATGTTCTAGTGAATAATGCAGGGATCACACGTGACAATCTGGCAATCAGGTTGTCTGATGATGATTTTGATGCCACGCTTGATGTGAACTTGAAAGGCACGTTCTATACATCTAAAGAAGCGGCTAAAGTGATGCTCAAGCAGCGCTCAGGGCATATCATCAATATGTCCAGTGTTGTCGGAGTAGCTGGAAACGTCGGACAGGCGAACTATGCTGCGAGTAAGGCCGGTGTAATCGGATTGACCAAATCATTGGCCAAGGAGCTGGCTCCAAGAGGCGTGCTGGTTAATGCCATCGCACCTGGCTTCATTGAATCGGATATGACCGATCAGCTGACCGATGAAGTAAAAGAGAAAGCTCTGATGACTATTCCTCTCAACCGCCTTGGTAAAGCTGAAGAGGTAGCTGAGCTGGCAGGGTTTTTAAGTAATCAGAAGTATATTACCGGACAAGTTTTCCACGTTGATGGTGGAATGGTAATGAACGGGTAAATAGTTTAGGAGGCTGAGAATGGAAAGAGTAGTAATTACTGGTCTTGGGGCGATTACGCCGCTTGGCAATTCAGTAGCAGAATTTTGGGATGGACTGAAAAATGGAAGAAACGGCATAGGGCCGCTGACCAAATTCGATGGAGAGGCAATCAATGTTCATGTTGCCGGAGAAGTCCGAGACTTTGAAGCTAAGAAAGTCATGGACAGAAAACTGGCTAAGCGTATGGACCCATTTTCGCAGTATGGCGTAGCGGCTGCTCTTGAAGCAGTGAAAGATAGTGAAATCGACATGGATGAAATTGATGCCGATCGCATGGGAGTCATTGTCGGTTCAGGAATTGGCGGACTGAATGCCATGCAGGACCAGATCATCAAAATGCATGAAAAAGGACTGGACCGTGTTGCTCCCTTTTTCGTTCCTATGGCAATTGGAAATATGGTTGCGGGAAATATCTCCATAGCAACTGGAGCAAAAGGCCCGAATCTCTCAATCGTCACAGCCTGTGCATCCGGAAACAATTCAATTGGAGAAGCATATAGAAATATCAAGCACGGCTATGCCGACATCATGCTGGCTGGTGGAGCTGAGGCAAGCATCAATGAAATCGGTATGTCAGGTTTTGCTGCGCTGAATGCATTATCAACTAATGAAGATCCTAATGCTGCTTCAACACCTTTCGACAAGAATCGTCATGGATTCGTCATGGGTGAAGGTGCAGGAGTTCTTGTACTTGAAAGCCTGTCTTCTGCTTTGAAACGCAAGGCGAAAATATATGCTGAAATTACAGGTTACGGTGCGACTGGAGATAGTTTCCACATGACTGCCCCTTCTCCAGACGGATCAGGTGCTGCAAGAGCCATGAAGCAGGCTATTAAAGAGTCTGGAATCGAAGCTGCAGATATTGGCTATATCAATGCACACGGAACATCTACACCTGCCAATGACTCTTCAGAAACCGAGGCCATCAAACTGGCATTAGGTGATGAAGCAGCTGCGAGTGTCGCTGTTTCAAGTACTAAAAGCATGACAGGTCATTTACTTGGAGGTGCAGGGGCGATCGAAGCGATCGCATCCATTAAAGCACTTCAGGAAGGAATACTTCCACCGACAATCAATCTAAGCACACCTGACGAAGCCTGCGACCTGGATTATGTCAGCAATCAGCCAAGAGAAAAAGCAATTCAGTATGCATTAAATAACTCTTTAGGGTTTGGTGGACATAACGCCGTTACCTGCTTCAAGAAATGGGAGGATAAGGAATGAATTTTGAACAGCTGAAAGAGCTGATCGATCACATCGACCGGTCATCTCTTTATGAGTTCGAGATGGAAAATGACGACATCTCCTTAAAATTGAGTAAAAGAAAAACGTATGGTGCTGGTGGTGTCGTGCAGACCCAAGATCAGGTGGAGCCTAACAATCAGGCAGAACCTGCAAGGAAATTCTCACCCTCGTCAGAAGAGGAAACTGCTGCGCAGTCCGCGCCACAAGAGATCGCACCAGATGAAGATCTTCATGAACTGAAGGCGCCCATAGTAGGGACAGGCTACCTGTCTTCTTCACCTGATGCCCCACCATTCGTCAGTGAAGGCGATGCAGTATCAAAAGGTCAGACCATCTGTATCATCGAAGCGATGAAAGTCATGAATGAAATCAAGAGTGACGTAGACGGAACGATCAGCCAAATAATGATCGAAGACGGACAGCCTGTCGAATTCAATCAGTCACTGATCAAAATCAAGCCAAATTAAAGGAGACTACTTATGACTACTATGAACATCAAAGAAATTCAGGAACTGATTCCCAATCGTTACCCGATCTACTTTATTGACAAAGTGACAGAGCTGATTCCAGGTGAACATGTCACCGCAATAAAAAATGTAACGATCAATGAAGAGTTTTTCCAAGGACACTTCCCGGGAGAACCAGTCATGCCAGGTGTACTCATTGTTGAGAGTCTGGCACAGGCTGGATCGATCCCGCTTTTAAAACTGGATCAGTTCAAGTCTCAGACAGCCTATCTCGGTGGACTGAACAAAGTTAAATTCAAGAAAAAAGTAGTTCCTGGAGATGTGCTTGAATTAAAAGTAGATATCGTCAAGCTTAAAGAGTATGCTGGAATCGGTAAAGGTGTCGCATACGTGGATGGCAAGAAGGTCTGTGAAGTAGAAATGACATTCATTATCGGAAGATAGCAGATCACTAAAATTTGTATCTATTAAGCATTATGGTGTTAAGTCAAGAGAATAGATTATAAAATGACAACCTATTTTCATAAAAAAGGGTGCAC
>NZ_BAAADA010000069.1:0-7114 GCF_039522005.1 Alkalibacterium indicireducens | reverse complement strand
AATTCAGAACTGAAAAAGTAATGGCTACGCACTATCCCAAAAGGGCGAAGGCGTAGCCGAAGCTTTTTTTATGAAAGGGTTGAGAGGACGATACTCGTCAGCTGACGAGTATCGTCTATATAGAAAAAGTGAAAAGTCGTCAGTGGGATGATACTGAATGCAGTTTGGGAGGATCTTATAGCCAACTCGCTATGTCTTATCCACACGAGTGTGTTGTAAGGTGCGTTTTACAAGCAACTCGAATCCTCTTTTTTTTTCTTCAGTTTGTCACAAGATTCCCCCTGGTCTGTTCAAAAAAAACGTAAACTAAGAGCCTGCAGCTGAATCTACGCTAAACGAGGCGACTCCCCATATAAATATAGCAGGTGAAAAAAGTTAAACAATTTTAGTCAGTTTTTCAATAAAAAGACAATGAGTATAGTAAGGAGGCGAACGAAATGGAGATATTAAAAGCAAGACAACCATCCGACTTGCTCAGAGGACTGAATTACTTGGATAAACGGTTTGAATTGAAGGAGCCGGAGAAGCGTTACCTGATTAATCTGCAGAAAGGATTAAGTGGAGAGACCGCATTTGACGATAAAATAAATCAGCATATCGATAAGCAGGCCATCGTACTGAATGATCTGCTTCTATTGAACAAAGGACTGTCTTTTAAAGTGGACTCCCTGTTGATTGCCTCACACGGGGTGTATATATTCGAAATCAGGAACTATGTTGGACGCTACGTCAGGCATATGGAAGGCTTCAGTACGATACATGGGGAGGAGGTGGCGAATCCGCTGATTCAGCTGAATAGATCGGCATCTTTTCTCAGTCAGCTTCTGAAAGAGTGGGGAAGTGAGCTGAAGGTCACAGCTCATCTGGTGTTTATCCATCCACAATTCAGTTTGTACAATGCGAGAGTAGAGGATCCGATCATCCTGCCGAATCAGATCGATGAGTACCTGAAGGATATTAATATAAAAAGCCGGATGCTGAGCAGGGAGCATCACAATCTGGCCAGACGCATACTCAAACTGCATGACGATGACAGTCCCGTGCAGAAGCAGCTGCCGTATTATTCCTATAAGGAGTTGAAGAAAGGGTTATCTTGCAATGCCTGCGGATCATTTGATCTTCTAATTACTCAGCGGTCCTGTTATTGTAAATCCTGTTTCGTTAAACGCGGAGTAACGGATGTAATTCTGGACAATATAGAAGAACTGCAGTTTCTCTTTCCTGAGACCACTCTGACGACGGCTAAAGTAAACGAGTGGTGCGGGGATGCGGTTCATTTCAGACGGATGAGAAAGGTGTTGAAAGAGCACTATACAGCGACAGGAGCCACTTCCGGGAGAGTATATGAGCAGACAGTGCCCCGGCGCTGATGAAGACAAAACTGGCAGTACAAAAAATGCCCGACCATAGGGATCAGCCTGCAGGAGAAATACTCCGTGCAGGACTGGAATCCGACTGGGCGGGCAGAAAACTGACTGGTTGTTCAGTCAATTTAGTTCAAACTAATTATTCACTTCAAAAGCTGGTTTCAGATGGCCGTTTTCGGCAAGATCATCAAGGAAATCATAGACTTCCTGGCTGGTAAAGGCGTCCTTAAGGGCCTGGATAGCATCAGAATCCTGGTTATCTTCTCTTGCTACAAGCTGGATCGCGAAAGTAAAGTCTTCATCATCTTCCAGGATAAGTGCATCTTCAGGTGTCAGCCCAACTGATTCAATAAAAGTCGGATAGTTGAATACCAGTTCCACACCGTCTTCGTAGGCAGCTGACAAGTTTAGCAGATCGATACTTGTAAAGGTCAGATCATACGGATTTTCTTCAATATCATCTACAGTGGCTTCGAAGCTGACATCCTCACTCAATGTGATCAAATCGTAGTGATCCAGAATCATCAGAGCACGGGCTTTGTTTGACGGGTCACTTGGAAGTGCCACTTCTGCTCCTTCTTCAATATCATCGATCGATTCATAGACTGGAGAATAGAAGCCTACAATCGCATCATAGATAGGCTGGATAGCTACCAGGTTACCGTCTCGTTCTGTGTTGAACATTTCCATGAACGGTTCGTGCTGGGCGAAGCTGGCATCCACTTCATCATTAAGAAGAGCTTCGTTGTACTGGATATTGTCGGATACTTCTACAAGTTGGACACTGTATCCATCCTCGATCACATCTCCGGCAATTTCAACGATATCGGTCATCGGAGGAAGGTGAGAAGCGACTTCAATGACGACCTCTTCACCATTGCTGTTTCCCGATTCTTCTGTTGTTTCTTCAGTTGCGTCACCGCAGGCAGCCAATAGCAGAGCAGTACTTCCTAAAATTAGGGTTTTTTTGAACATAATAATCTCTCCTTAAGTCTTTTTTATTCATCATCTTTTATCCAGTTTTCTTGCAAGAGCCAGTCCGAGCCATTGAAATATCTCAACGAGTACAATGATCAGGACAATGGCGGTATACATAATATCTGTTTCGTAACGCTGGTAGCCGAAGCGGATGGCAAAATCACCGATCCCTCCTCCACCGACAACGCCCATGATCGTCGAGTAGGACACGAAACTGATCACAGCAGTTGTAAAGCCGATGACCAGACTGCTCCTGGCTTCCACGTAAAGGAATTTCCAGACCAGCTGCCAGTTTGTTGCGCCCATAGATTTTGCCGTTTCGATGATGCCTTTTGGTACTTCCATCAGAGACTGTTCAACGAAACGGGCATATAAGGCAATCGCAATCACTACCATGGGGAATGATGCAGCAATGGGGTCGCCAGTCGCTCGGCCGTATACTTGCCGGACAAAGGGCTGCATGGCTACAACTAACAGCAAGAAGGGGAACGACCGGATCACATTCACCAGAATATTTAAAAGGCGATTGACGAACCGATTAGCCATAGGCCGAGTGTCAGCTGTCAGATACAGTAGCGTGCCAACTGGTATTCCAAGAAGAATAGCAGCAAGCATGGCAAAAAACAGCATGATGCCTGTCTCCCATAAACTGTCGAGCAGACGCGGTGCGAATTCAATGATGCGTTCTATATATAGCGAAATAGAGTCAGTCACTAGTCAGCACCTCGATTGCACGCTCAAGATACGGTCGATCAGTCAGTTTGTCTTCTGAACGAGTGATATCTACAATTTGTCTGACTTTACCGTATTCCATTAAAGCCGCCCGTGTGCACAGGGCTTTGATGACCGGAAGTTCATGTGTGACAACGACAATGGTCATTTTGAACTCTCTGTGCGCCTTTTTTAAAACAGCCACGATGTCTTCTGTAGTATTCTGATCCAAAGCGGATGTCGGCTCGTCGCATAAAAGTAGTTTTGGCCGTGTAATAAGGGCACGGGCTATACCAACACGCTGTTTCTGCCCCCCGCTGAGCTGCTGAGGGTAGCTGTGCTTCTTGTCGCTCAACCCGACGAAATCGAGGACTTCGTCTACGGTTAGAGTCTGATCATAGTTATGGAGAGTCAGAGGTAATCTGATATTTTCAGCTACTGTTTTATTGTTGAGCAGATTGAACTGCTGAAAAATCATGCCGATCTGCTTCTGTTCCATACGCAGGTCTTTCTTTGACAAATGAGTCAAATCAACACCGTCTACGGTTACGGAACCAGCATCGGGTGTCTCAAGTGCATTGATCATACGGAGAAGAGTCGACTTTCCTGCCCCGCTTTCACCTATGACACCGAACGCTTCACCTGTCTTTATGTCGAGTGAGACATCCGTGAGTGCAGCCAGTGTCTGGTTTTTACTGAAAAACGTTTTTTCTATATGACGGAGTTGTATCAAAGTGTCTATAGACCTCCTTCATTCACGTCGCTGTTTAAACAACACTGCCAATTATATGTAGGAACAGCAAGGGAAGCAATAAAATGAGTCATTAATGCGTAATAAAAAACAGATAATGTCCAGCATAGAATAGATGAAGGTGATTGTCGGAGGAGGAACGGAGACCGGTATATCAAGGATTTGGAAGCTTAGGAAGCTTCCAAATAATAAGTGGGAAAAGAGAGTTTTAAAACAATATTGTACTTTAAATGAGTTTTCTGTGACAAAAAACCACCTGCTGAGTGAACAGCAGGTGGCAAAAAAGGAGTGGTAACCTGTCGCTTTGGAGGAGTGCAGGTAACCAAAAATATGTTGGTTGTTGTGGGTATGAGTAAAGTATAGTCTTTAGATTTGAATTTACTGTGACCAATTCATGATGAATTAACGCTTTCTTTTTCAAAGTAAATTAGAGAATTAAGAAAGGAATGTACATAATAAAAAGCCACCTTTTCCTCTAGAAAAGGTGGCTGGGGATAAGACTAAACGTCTCAGTTTATTTGAGTAACCCATTCAATCCGGGGAGAAAGAATAATGGTCTCAAATAGTGTTTATCTTTTCAAAGGTGATGAATGATTCGGGGGAAACATTCAATCAGCTTTTTGGGGAGAAAAGAAACGTGTACTTAAATTCCACATTCATAGTGTAGCAAAACTATCTGGAAAAATCCTTAAAATTGCCTAAGCATTCATCCGAATAAAATGATAATTTACTCACTTAATGCATCGACCATTGCTTTGTTGAAAGCAGGAAGATCATCAGGCGTACGGCTTGAAATCAGACCTGAGTCATCTATAACAACTTCCTTGTCATAGAAATTGGCTCCGGCGTTTTTAAGGTCCACCGCCACCTGCTTAACTGAAGTGATGTCTTTTCCTTTTACTACTTCAGCATTGATCAGAAGCTGAGGTCCGTGGCAGATAGAGAAAATAGGTTTACTGTCGTTTGAGAACGAACGGGTAAACTCCAGGAATCGGTCATCCTTACGCAGCTGGTCTGGAGAAAATCCTCCAGGAATCAGCAGGGCATCGAAATCTTCCGGAGAGACATCATCAATGCTTTTATCGATAGTCACCGATGCTTCTCCTTTTTTACCCTCTACTGTTTCACCTGCTTCAAATCCGATCGTAGTCAGTGTATGACCTGCCTTTTCCAGTTCTTCTTTAGGGGAGGTAAATTCCACGTCTTCAAATAGTTTTGTTATAACGACTGCAACTTTCTTGCCCATTCTTGTAATTCCTCCTTCATTTATTCTAGTTACAGTTTATCGACTCACCATAGATCCTTCAAGTAAAACGATTCACGGTAGAGATACTCAATTTTTTATTCAATAAGCTGCTCTGTTTTATGTTATGATGAAAAAAATACGACTTTTTAAGGAGGAGTATTCCCTTTATGAATATTGCGTTGATTGCCCATGATAAAAAGAAAGATGATATCGTAAAAATTGCAGCAGCTTATAAGGTCATTTTGGAACAACATGATCTCTTTGCTACAGGAACGACAGGAAAGCGAATTTCAGATGAAACAGGTCTGAATGTCCACCGGTTTAAATCTGGTCCGCTCGGTGGGGACCAGCAGATTGGTGCCTACATCTCTGATAATAAGATGGATCTGGTTATATTTATCCGTGATCCTCTTACTGCACAGGCCCATGAGCCAGATATATCTGCATTGCTCCGCCTGTGTGATGTCTATGAAATTCCTCTAGCTACAAATATAGGGACTGCTGAAGTTCTGCTTAGAGGACTGGATGCCGGCTTTTACAGCTGGCGAGATGTCTCAAGAGGCCAGGACCGCGATTCACTACATTTTTAAAGGGGTGCTGACATGCTGCTGATTATCGGATTAGCATTGCTTATTTCAGGCTATTTGTCATTCAGGTTTTCAGATCAGCTTAACCCTGGAAAGCGCGGGCGTAGAGCACAGACGGAGTTTCCGGAATGGTTCCCGCAGCTTAAGAAAATTGGCGGGCTGCTGTTCATGCTTACTGGCCTGCTTCTGATGATAGCTTACTTTATAATTTAATTAACTAATGGAAGGATTGTCGCTATGATTATTGGTCTACCTAAGGAAATAAAAAATAATGAATACCGTGTAGCTTTGACCCCTTCGAATGTCGGACGGCTGACAGACAACGGACACCGTGTCCTTGTAGAAAAAGGAGCGGGGGAAGGAAGTGGGTTTATAGACGAGCATTATGCTGAAAACGGTGGAGAGCTGACAGAATCGGCCGGTCAAGTCTGGAAACAGGCTGAAATGATCATGAAAGTGAAAGAACCGCTGAAAGAGGAGTACACTTACTTCAGAAAAGGGCTGGTCCTCTTCACCTATCTTCATCTGTCAGCTGCTCCCGAACTGACTCAAGCACTGGTGGAGCATGAAGTGACGGCTGTGGGCTACGAGACGGTTGAAAAGAACGGCAAGCTGCCGCTGCTGACACCGATGAGTGAGGTGGCGGGAAGAATGGCTGTCCAGATCGGTGCGCATTATCTTGAAAGACATGCAGGGGGAGAAGGAATTCTCCTAGGTGGAGTAACTGGTGTACCTAGTGGAACTGTAACAATCCTCGGTGGTGGAGTGGCAGGAGAGAATGCTGCTCGGATGGCTGTTGGGATGCGTGCAAAGGTAAACATCATCGAACTGAATCCTCAGCGGATGAGAGAACTCATCCAGATGTTCGGAAGCAATGTGCAGACCCTAGCTTCAAATCCAGCCAACATTGAGAAAGCTGTCAGTGAATCTGATCTGGTGATTGGTGCTGTTCTTGTGCCGGGACGAAAAGCACCAAAACTGGTGACAGAAGACATGGTTAAGTCAATGACTAAAGGAGCTGTGATCGTCGATATTGCTATTGATCAGGGGGGTAATTTTGAAACGTTGAGCGAGCCGACAACTCATGATGAACCGGTAGTGGAAAGGCACGGCATTCTCCATTATGGTGTGGCCAACATTCCAGGGGCCGTACCAAAAACGTCGACAGTGGCTCTGACTAATGATACGGTTCCTTATGCTCTGAAGCTTGCGGAACTGGGTGTTGAAGATGCACTGAAACGTGATGCAGGTCTCGCCGCCGGTCTGAACGTATACAAAGGACATGTGGTCAATAAGGCAGTGGCTAAGGATCTCGATTATGAATTCAAAGCTTTTGAAGAGCTGACTAAATAAACTTTACGATTAGGGACAGGAGATGCAGAACAATCTGCATACTCCTGTTTTTTGTGCGCCCGGCATGGGCGACAACTTGGTGGTGAAAGTCCACTACAGACTTGGCAGTAGGAACTGTTAG
>NZ_BAAADA010000068.1:0-11703 GCF_039522005.1 Alkalibacterium indicireducens | reverse complement strand
GAAACCTGTGCAGACAAGAATGGAGTTCGTAGGAAGCCCCCACTTCAAAATCCGGAGGATTTAAGTGGTGGGTAGTTCACTTATATCACTCCGTCAACGGAAAGGCTAGAGAAATGTATACTTAATTTTAAAATAAAAAGAAGACAAACCAAGCAGGCACTTATCTCAATGTACGCTCTCATCCCACGATTAAAACCGTGGGCTTTCACGCTTGATAGTTCTGTAAGCCTGCCGACCAGCGGGCTTTTTCTTTTATCAATTATGACGTATGACAATATAGAGTAATCAAGCTGCGCACTGATTTAGAGAAAAAGGTTTTGTCAGAAGCGGTTTTTCGCTATACTAATAGAGATAATAGTTAAGAATAGGAGAATGTGGTCGTGATTACCTTGAAATCACCTAGAGAAATAGAAGCAATGGATAAAGCAGGGGATGTTCTTGCAGCTATCCACGAATCATTGCGCGATTTTATCAAACCGGGCATTACTGGTATGGATATTGAAGAATACGTTGAAAAATTGATGAAGCAGCATGGTGCGACCCCTGAGCAGAAAGGCTATCAGGGTTATGAATATGCAACATGTGTCAGTGTAAATGATGAAATTTGTCACGGATTCCCCAGAAATGAAAAGCTGAACCAAGGTGACTTGATCAAAGTGGATATGGTAATCAATCTAAATGGTGCGCTAGCAGATTCATGCTGGAGTTACAGCGTGGGTGAACCCACTGATGAGATTCAGAAACTGATGGATGTCACGAAAGAGGCTCTTTATAAAGGCATTGAAGCGGCTCAGTTGGGGAATCGCATTGGTGACATCGGTCATGCGATCCAGACCTACGTTGAAGCGGAAGGCTTTTCTGTCGTTCGTGAATTTATCGGACATGGAATTGGACCGACTCTTCACGAAAAACCAAGTGTTCCACATTACGGTGAAGCTGGGAAAGGGTCGCGTCTGAAAGAAGGGCTGGTCATCACGATCGAACCGATGGTAAATACAGGCACATGGCGCTCCAAAATGGACGATAATGGCTGGACTGCACGTACTCAAGATGGTGGATTGAGCTGTCAATATGAACATACGATTGCCATCACCAAAGAAGGGCCTCGGATATTAACTAAGCAGCAAGGCGAATAAACTCCCACTTAAGAGGAGGTGATCAGCATGGCGACAAAAAGGTTTCATTATCAAAAAGGTGAACACGAAGTGGATTTCAGTGTGGAATACCGTATGCCGACAAAACAGGAATTTCTTGGAATTGCCGGTATAATCAGTATCGTATCTGGAGTGTGCCTGCTTCTTAAAGCCTTTATACTGAAGGATGAGTGAAATGAGCCCATATACTGTAGGGATATTACTGTTTGATGATGTGGAAGTCCTGGATTTTGCCGGACCTTGTCAATGACCCGGCACTAAAGTACCGGGCTTGTAACTCTAAGCGCAATAGTACAAAACGCTTGATTCCAAGCTCCTATTTTAGGTTACTTCTCGTAAAGGACTACCCTTTACCCGCAGATTGACTTCTACGGCAATACACAGAATATATCATGTGTACCTTAATTTATTTCGACTTTCGTATAGCAGGGACGTTTGGTTCCGGATATCCACTCTGTTCCTAATTGCTGAATATTTATGGCAGCTACTCGGTCATCGTTTGATTTATAGGCACAATTTTTACAAAAGAAAGCATGTTCCCTGCTCAAGCGATTTTCCTTGTCTATAGTCCCGCATTTTGGACAGCGCTGGCTCGTATAGTGGGCATCCACTTTCAAGACTTCCGATTGATTCATTCGGGACTTGTAAGCTAAGTGTTGCTCAAACTGATAGAAAGCCCAACTGACTGCTTCATATCGACTGTCCTTGTGGTGTTTTTCCGTCGCAAATCGAACATCGGTTAAATCTTCTAAAACGAAAAGGGTGTTCGGTCCATAGTAATCAACGAGTGCCTTCGATAATCGATGATTCACATCGGTCATCCAACGGTTCTCTCGTTGACCTATTTTTCGAATTCTTCGTTTAGCGGATTTGGTGTTCTTTTTCTGCAATGACTGTCGAAGCTTCTTGAAGTGGCGACGCTTGGCTAATATTTCTTTTCCATTTATAAAATGACTGTTTCCTTTTTCGTCGAAAGTAGTTGCCAAGAAGCGCAAGCCTCTGTCGATGCCGACGACATGCTGAACCTTTTCTTTTTGGAACTCAGGGTATTCTTTGGTGGCAGAAATATAAAGGAACCATCTGCCGTTCTTGGTGATTAGTTTCGCTTCTCCCAATTTATGTCCTTCAAGAAAATGTTCACGATTTTTAAAAGTAATATCAACTTTTTCACGCTTATTGTTTGTATTGATGGAGACTTGACCTGTTTTCAAGAAACTATAATCACGGTCGCGAGTCAAAGTAAGCTGAGGCGTCTTAAAATTCAATGGGTACCACAAGTGCTCTAATTGACCACCCTTACTTTTGAGTTGCGTTTCGACTGCCTTGTAGCGTGCAATAACATCACGAATCGCATTTTGCGTAAGTTGGGATTTTAGACTAAACGTCTCACGAACTGTATGATAGATTTCTTTGTGAATACTAAATTGCTTCAAGTTAAAGTTGTGGTTAAAAATCCATTCGGAAACAAAATTCAAAGCTCTGGTATACGTATTCATCGTATCTTTAAAGGTTTGAACTTGTTTTTCATCCGGAAAGATTTGTTGTTTAGCAGTAAGTGTAATATCCATATCCCAAAACCTCCTTTCACTAAATACATTATATCATAATTAATAGTGAAAAGTTAACAGAAAGGACTTCTATAGTGAAAAAAATCTAAAGAATTGAGTTTCACAAACCCACCAATTCCTCTCGGCACTAAAGTACCGAGTTTCCTTGGTGGTGAAACTAGATGAAGTCTTTTCTGTTACAGAAGACGAGCAGGCAGTCAAAGGGTTCAAAGTGGTAACAATTTCCGAAACTGGAGACATGATCCGTGCCAGAAACGGCCTGAAAGTCGAACCGGATTATCACTTCAACAATCATCCTGAACTGGACGTGCTGGTGGTCCCCGGTGGATACGGAGCCAGGGAAGTTGAAAGAAAGAATGAAGTAGTGGTCGACTGGGTCAGAAATCAGGATGAGGTCGTCGAGAAGATGACGTCGGTCTGTACCGGTTCATTCATCCTGGCTGAGGCTGGACTGCTTGAAGGAAAGCGGGCAACGACTCACTGGACAGCACTGGACCGTATGGAAAAGGCGTACCCATCTGTCGATGTCAAACGTGAAGTCAAATTTGTGGACGAAGGCCACCTGATCACCTCAGCCGGTATTTCAGCCGGAATCGAAATGGCTTTGCACGTAGTAGCCGTGCTCTATGGTAAAGAAACCGCTGCTCATACAGCTAAACACATGGAATATGACTGGCAGACAGGCTACTGATTCCTGATTGCCTGTCGGAGACAACGAACGAGTGTGGAGCCGTGCGACAGATGATAAATAAGGAGCACATGCGCTGCGACTAGAGGACGATGTGTCCGAAAGAGGCAGGCATGTGCTCTTTTTCGTAGGTTTTTAGAACGGGAATGGACCATATCTCAGGATTTGCACCATTCGACAGAATATATTCTTGCGGAATGAACAATATATTTAGGTATGGTACATTCGCCTGTTAATAACGAAGACGAATGTACCATAAATCAGTTTATGACCCATTCAGCACCTCAAAATGACTCGACCAGATGGTTCAAATAACAATTCGTTGTGAATAATGATCTTTAAAAGAGCAATAATGGTCGCCATTCTACAGAATGGCGTTCCTTATTAAATAAAACATCCGATACGGAGGATAAGCGATGCATCAGATCAGTGAACAGACAATACAGTGGATTGAAGCGTCTATCGACGGAGAATTATTAGAATACGAGCCGCTTATGGGAGGCATGTCGTCCGATCTGACCCTTTTAAAAGTCAAAGTGAGTGATGGCGTAATGGAAATGGTGCTGAGAGAATATACTGATGAAAAGTGGCTGGAAATGGAACCGGACATCGCATTTAAGGAAGCGGAAAATTTAACTCATGCCGAAAAACTGACTGTAACGATGCCGGTTCTCATTGCGACCGATCCTACCGCAGAACAAACGACGTGGCCAAGTCTGCTTATGTCAAAAGTAGAAGGGGAGGTTATTTTAAATAGAAATTACACCGAAGACTGGATAGGTGAACTGGCAGAAGCTCTATACCTTATCAATCAGGCGACACATATCATTTGTTCGTCCAGCTATTTCCGTTATTTCGACCCGACTATTCCTGTACAGGCTAAGTGGTCAGCAAGTCCTGAAAACTGGCAGACTATGATGAGTTATCTCTCAGAGACACCAGCTCCTGAAACGGTGTCTACCTTTATTCATAGAGATTTTCATCCAACTAATGTGCTGTTCACAAACAACAAAGTATCCGCGGTCGTAGACTGGCCGAACGCCTGCATGGGACCGAGACAAGTCGATATCGGTCACTGCCGGTGGAATCTGGCTATGCTGTACGGTCAGGATGCGGCGGATGACTTTCTAAAGGCATACAGAAAAAAAGATCCAGATCTGGCGTATCCACCATACTGGGACCTCGAAATGCTGAGCAATGTCTTTGTGGAAGATAAGTCTGAAGTTTACGGGGGATGGCTGGCTTATGAAAGGACAGATCTCACAGAAGCACTGATGATCGAGCGGATGGACAGCTTTCTTCAGAATGCGTTGGACCGGCTGGAGTGTGAGTCTAATGAGTAGTGTTTATTACTCAAACACCATTAAAGGTATCAACATAATAGAGTTTGAATAGAACTGGGCTTCTGAACTTCACTATTTCTGAAAAAAGTGAAGTTTAATAAACTCTTACGGAGCTAAACTCTACTGGTCTATAATTGACTCCAGTTCAGCAGTCTGCTCTAATGTTAAACTCAATTCTATAAGCATAATAGTCGAGTTCAGCACATAAATCTGCCCTGAACTCGACTTTAACAATCACTTATTAAGAATGCTTATAAAGCATGTACGGAAGCAGTCTCCTTAATATGTAATCGTACTAGATTTGTTGTATTTAGCAATGAGTCATTGAGCAAAATTTAGAAGTTTTTTTAACTAGTCTGAGAATAACAAATTGTACAGCTCTTTTAAAAGAATAACCTCTAAGCTTGGGAATACACACCTGAGCTGACATTGTATATGGCATAAGAGGTTATATTCTGGTAAGCTTGTCGAGGACGTTCATTCACTGATTAAATAGAACTGTTCATGTAATAAAGTGAAATCACAACCTTACATAGCAAGCAACGAGCACAGAAGGGAATATGTTACATGCGTCTCGAAAATTTATTAGACCGCCTACCTAAAAGGGACTGGGCCAAAAACATCACGAACCGGGTAAGGGAAGGCGAAATTTGGCAGCACTCTGCCTTTGTCACATACTACGTCCTGCTTACTACTTTTCCTCTCATCGTAGGCATTATCAACTGGCTTCAACAGCTGCAGCTGGAACTGACGGGTCTTGCCTGGTTCGTCTATCGTATAGCCCCCCAGCCATTAGCGGAACAGATTGTTAAGGACATGATTCAGATTTATGACAGCTCAAATGTCGGAGTTCTTTTAGTTGCGACAGTTTCGACCATCTGGACAGTAAGCTGGACCATGGCTTCGACACTGATGGGGCTGAACCGGGCTTATGGTGTTAAGAACAGACACAACATTGTCGTATTGAGAGTCCTGGCTTTCTTTCTGACGACGGCCTTCGCGGTTTGGATCGCTTTTGTCGTATTCTTTATCCAACAATCGACCGGAACAACTGCCGGAAGGTGGACAGTATTTGTACCGCTCGCTTTTCTCACGTTCTGCTTCCTATACTACTTTGTACCAAATGTCGTTCAAAGATTCAGGAATGTCATACCCGGCGCGCTGTTTTCTACAGCTGCGTTACTGATTGCAATAATCAGTTACCGGCTCTTTGTTAATCAGTTGCCGGAAGACTCAACTTTCTTTACTCTTACAGGAAGTTTTATGGTGCTTCTGGCGTTACTTCAGAAACTTTCGCTGGCCATTCTAGCTGGTGGATCCGTTAATGCGACCTTCATGCAAATGCAGGAAGGTGTTGTTGTATCTAAAAACGAGAAAAGTAAATTCGTTATTTTTCTAAAGAAGATAGGATTAGATCGACTGCTTGAAAGTGATAAACATTAAAACATAGTTGAACTGAAAAATTTAGTGAGAGAAGGCGATGGCCTTCTCTTTTTTGTTAGCACTTAGTCTACGAATCAGATTAACTGCTACAGTGCCTATATCAAGCAGAATTATCTGCACAATGAAATCCGTGATAGTTTCCCTGTGGTGTTTAAGAACGAAGATGCAAAAAAAGTCTATTTAGTAATCCTAACCTACTAGCCGGCAATAAGTTCTCTCCAATTAATAGAGCTGTCTGGCCTTTACGAATTGAGGCAATAAAATTGCTATTTCTAACCTACTGAGTATACTTTTCTATGAAGGAGAGAAATGCATTATGACAACAAGAAATAACGCCATCGATGTGTTGAAGGCTCTTGCGATCGTATCGGTCATCCTGATCCACGCCCTACCTGACAGCACACTCTATACTATACTCGCGCCTTACTATATCTGGCAGACCGTCCCAGTGTTCATTATTCTGTTTGGATACAACTCAGCTCAGTCATTTATAAGAAAAGGCTACAGCACACTGAAAGACATTATGACACTAGACTATATAATGAATAAAGTTAAACGTCTGCTGCTACCGTTCGGATTTATCTGGCTTTTACAAATCATTGTCCAGCTCACTTACTTTGACCGGGATCCATCGCTGGATCTATTATTTTCTTTTGTAAAAGGGGGGTATGGGCCGGGTAGCTACTTTATTCCAATGATCTTGCAGGCGTCACTCCTAGTTCCTATCATTTATAGTGTGATGCGTGTTCATCCGACAAAATGGATGATTGCACTGTTCTTCATCAGCCTCGTGGTAGAATTAGCTGCTTACCAGCTAGATATCACCGGAGGTCTCTATAGACTTCTAATCATCAGGCATATCTTTTCACTGACATTAGGGGTATGGCTTGGCCTTCTTAAAGATAAAATCAAACTTAAATGGTTGATCGGACCTGCGTTCTTTAGTTTCATCTACATCACAGCCGTGCATTATTTTAACTGGGAAATGATCATCGAAGAGTACTGGCATAGTCAGCATGCACCGTCCTACTTTTACGTGCTGCTTCTGGTGATGCTGGGGATGAAGGGGTTAAACGTTAATGGTGATTTCATATTATCCCGTCTGTTCATTTTGACTGGCCGGGCATCCTACCACATCTTTCTTGTGCAGATGTTTTACTTCTGGCTGATTCACGATCAGTTGACTAATCTACCAACAGCAATCACTTTAATTCTGGCGCTCATCGTGCCGATTATTACTGGATTGGGATACTATCTACTGAATGAAAGAATAGGTTCCAAGCCGTGAAAACTGGCGTTGATCCATGATCGAACTACAAATAAAAACCGCCTGATACTGCTCACGTTCTTTCTCACTACGTAAGAAGGGAGAGCCGTATCAGGCGGTTCTTTTCATTATATATTAATCCATATACCCGTTCGGATTCGTCTTCTGCCAGTTCCAGGAATCGCGGCACATGTCTTCGATGCCGAATGAGGCTTCCCAGCCGAGGGTTTCCTTAGCTTTCGAAACGTCAGCGTAACTCGTACCGATATCCCCAGGACGACGGTCGACCAGTTCATATGGAATTTCAACATTGTTGGCTTTTTCAAAGGCATTGACGACGTCCAGAACGGAATAGCCTTTTCCTGTACCCAAATTGTAGGCATCGACGCCAGTGGTCTGAAGGACTTTTTCAAGCGCTCGAATATGGCCTTTCGCCAAGTCGATGACGTGGATGTAATCACGGACACCAGTCCCGTCATGCGTATCGTAGTCAGATCCGAATACTGACAATTTCTCGCGTTTCCCGACAGCGACTTGAGTGATATAAGGCATCAGGTTATTTGGAATGTCATTAGGGTCTTCACCGATTTTACCTGAAGGATGCGCTCCGATCGGATTGAAGTAGCGAAGCAGGGCAGCGCTCCAGTCTTCGTCAGCTACGTACTGATCCTGAATAAACTGCTCGATGAACATCTTGGTTGTACCGTAAGGATTTGTCGTAGACAATGGCATATCCTCTGTAAATGGAGCCTTATTTGTCATGCCGTATACAGTTGCGCTTGACGAGAAGACCATCTTTTTGACATTGTATTCATTCATCAGCTGCATTAATACGATCGTGCCATTCAAGTTGTTGTCGTAATACTTAAGCGGCTGAGCAACAGATTCACCGACCGCTTTGTAGCCTGCAAAATGAATGACCGCTTCGAGGTCGTGGGCTTCGAAGACCTCTTTCAGCGCTCCTTTATTTGTGATATTGACTTCATGGAAGACAGGGCGTGTTCCTGAAATTTCCTCGATACAGTCAATAACTGCCGGTTTAGAATTGGAGTAATCGTCGACAACGACCACTTCATATCCTTCATTGATCAGTTCGATCACCGTGTGACTGCCAATATACCCGGCGCCGCCTGTAACTAGAATAGCCATTAAATCCACTCCTTTTTTATACGTTTAAATGTTTACTAAAATTTACCTTTAATTTTTACTCGTCCCTATTGTACCACATTTCCATATATTCGTGCACCCTTTTAATAGCCAATCATAACAATGGAACGCATATGAAATAGAAAGTACTTATATTGTTTCATATAACGGTTTTTTGAAAAATTAGGCACTCTTTTTATCCGATTTATTGACGTAAATAAATATTATTTGTCTCTCTTTCCTTGTCTCTCTTGCTTATATACTGTAAAATTATTATTTGTGATGAAAAATCGAAAGGAGAAAACGATGAAAACTAAATTAAAAAAGACTACTCTTTTTGGAATGCTTTTTGTGGTTGTCATGCTGTTCACCAGTACGGTGAGCCCTACATTCGGCCGTGCCCAGGAAGATACCTACCTTATAGCTACTGATGTTACCTTTGCGCCATTTGAGTTTCAAAACGAAGATGGGGATTACGTAGGGATTGATATTGAATTACTCGCAGCGATTGCTGAAGATCAGGGCTTCGATTATGAATTGGCTCCGATGAACTTTAGTGCCGGACTTCAGGCATTGGAAACAAATCAAGTCGACGGGATGATTGCGGCAATGGGGATCACACCCGAACGTCAAGAGTCTTTTGATTTCTCAGATCCTTACTTTGAATCAGGACCCGTATTGGCTGTTCGAGAAGATGATGAAGAAATCAATTCATACGAAGACCTGGATGGGAAAACACTTGCGGTTAAAGTGGGAACCACAGGAGCTGAATTTGCCCAAGAGCTGGCTGCTGACTATGACATTGATATCAGCCAGTTTGAAGATTCAGCAACAATGTATGAAGCTGTTCTAGCTGGTCATGCTGACGGAGCCATCGAAGACTATCCTGTTATGGCATATGCTATTCAGCAGGGACTTGAACTGCGTTTCCCGGAAGAGCCTGAACTAGGCGATGAGTACGGTTTTGCAGTGAACCGTGGACAGAATCAGGAATTGCTTGAAATGTTCAATGCCGGACTTGCAAATGTCATGGAAGACGGCACCTATGATGAAATAGTTGAACGATACTTGGGAGACAGTTCTGACGTTGCACCAAGCAGTGGATTTTTTGATCTTCTGCAGGCAAACTTTGGTGACTTAATGTCTGGTCTTGGACGCACATTGATACTAACACTTGTATCATTTGCTATTTCTCTGCTGGCTGGTACAGTTATTGGACTGTTCAGCGCAACTCCAAGCAAAGCATTAAACGTCATTGCCGATATTTATGTCACTGTTCTTAGAGGAATTCCTTTGATTGTTTTAGCCTTTTTCATGTACTTTACGGTCCCACAAGTATTTGGAATCCAGATCACTGCCTTCACTGCAGGGATCTTCACATTAAGTTTAAACACGACAGCTTATATAGCTGAGCAGGTGCGGGGCGGTTTAGCAGCTGTAGACAAAGGGCAACTTGAAGCAGCCCGAAGTTTGGGATTGCCTTACGGTGTCTCAATGAAAAAAGTCGTCTTGCCGCAGGCGGTCAAAATTATGATTCCTTCCCTTATTAACCAGTTTGTTATTACATTGAAAGATACATCTATTCTTTCAGTCATTGGTATAGTAGAGCTCACTCAGTCAGGACGTATCATCATCGCACGTTCTTACCAGTCTGGTTCAATGTGGATCATCGTTGGACTCATTTATCTGGTCATTATCACATTGCTGACGAAATTGTCCAATTTGATTGAAAGGAGATTGATCAAATATGACTAAATTGAAAACAGAAGGATTAAGAAAAAGTTTTGGTGATTTAGAAGTATTAAAAGGGTTGGATCTGGAAGTGAAAGAAGGGGAAGTGGTCGTTATTATCGGCCCTTCCGGTTCAGGAAAAAGTACCTTTCTCAGATGCATGAACTTGCTTGAAGAAGTAAATGGCGGGCGAGTGATCATTGATGACTTTGATCTAACCGATCCTAAACAGAACATCAATAAAATACGCGAGAACATAGGTATGGTGTTTCAGCAGTTCAACCTGTTTCCTCACTTGAGTGTGATGGAGAATATCACTATGGCTCCGAAACAGTTAAGAAATCTTTCAACTGACGACGCTCGTAAATTAGGCATGCGTCTGCTTGAAAGTGTGGGCATGTCTGACAAAGCAGACGCCTACCCAAGCTCGCTGTCAGGCGGACAGAAACAGCGAGTGGCCATTGCCCGTGCGTTGGCCATGGAACCCGATATCATGCTCTTCGATGAACCAACCAGTGCCCTGGACCCGGAAATGGTCGGAGAAGTACTGGCCGTCATGAAAAAATTAGCCGAAGACGGAATGACCATGGTGGTTGTGACGCACGAAATGGGATTTGCCCGTGAAATGGCTGACCGTATCATCTTTATGGATGACGGCCATATCGTTGAAAAAGGCTCACCTGAACAACTGTTTGACAACCCCCAAAATGAACGAACTCGTGACTTTTTAGATAAAGTACTTTAAGATGAAAACCCAGCTGTTACAGCTGGGTTCCTTATCGTCTGTACTTATTTAAATTAGTTTTTTTACCGCGAGCTCGAGTATCTTGAGAATTTGAGCTGGATCTAAAAAGAGCTAAGTGTCGATCTCAAATGGAAAATCATTTGAGCAGGACTTAGTCGATGTCACTAAATCCCGCTCAAATTTACAATCCGGATGAGAGTGACCTAGTCGACCTCACTAAGTCACTCTCGATCAAAATGATGAATTGAGAACGACTTAGTCACTGTCACTAAGTCGTTCTCAAACCAAAACTATTTTGAGTTAAACCTTAAATGAATATTAGGCAACTCTAAATTTTGTTAGTTTCTCGAGTTGACTCTTAAAATCAGGAATGAATCAAATTTAAGAAAATCTGATAAATTTATCTTTTTCTCGAGGGACCGACACGTCGATTGTTGAGACTTTATGACCAAAAGGAACTGGGAAGCTAGACATCAGCTAAAATGTATATTTTCCAACTCTATAAATGAGTTAGCCTGCAGAAAAGCATAACGCTATCTGCAGTTTTTTTGTGCGCCCGGCATGGGCGACAACTTGGTGGTGAAAGTCCACTACAGACTTGGCAGTAGGAACTGTTAG
>NZ_BAAADA010000067.1:0-18048 GCF_039522005.1 Alkalibacterium indicireducens | reverse complement strand
AAGTGATTTTCCTTTTGGATTTGTTGGCAGAGCTTGTCAAACTTCAATTCATGATAAATCTTTTGAAGAAATAGGTATCCAATATTATACGAGTGTCTTTTATGCAGCGGAATTTGTTTAGTCGGATTATATTTTGCAATAATCTGTGAGGCATTCTTTTTCTTTTCCTCTGTTAATTTTTGTGCATAGGCGTGAGCCCACTCATTAGGATCAACGCCAGGATGTTTTCTTCGAATCTCTTCTTCGTTTCCTAATGATTCTACAACACGAGTTGTAGACCGACCATTTCGATCACGATAACTTTCAATAACAGAATAGGAGGTAGAATGTTTAGATTTATTCTTTTTAATACGCATAGCTAATCCTCATTCCTTTTAAATGTATCTCTATTATAACACATTACTACATAGCACTACAATATAAGCCTATCAAATTTGACAAAAAAGTAAAGCTATAACAGACTTTGTGTCACTTTTTATTGATTCCAGCTGTTAAACTCCCGAATAAATGCTTGCGTAACCTTTCAGAATATGATAAAGTACTTATTATGCGATGAGTCGAGGACTCCATAGTTTATGGAGACTCTGCACGATACAGATGCTTGAGCATCACAACAGGAAGTTGGTATCGGAGGAAGAATTGATGTGAACTTTTCTTTCTCGCTTATAATATGAAAATAATATAAGTTGCCAAAAAAGCACGGGCCCTTGGTCCGTGCTTTTTTGTATCATGCAAATAAAAAGAAAGTTAGCTATGTACTCTTTCAAACGGTTAATTGAGTTAGTTTAATAAATATATTAATGGTTGAATTATTCCTAGTTGAAGGAACAAATGACACGGTTGGTGCGGATGATTCTATTTCATCAGGGGTTCTGGTATACGGTGCAATATGTGCTGTCATTCTTACAGCAGTTATATCAGTTATCTTTTTAAGAAAAAGAAATTAGATGTACGAAAACGAGGGGATATTTGTTTGAGAAAACAAACTCCCCCCTTGTTTTTTATTAAAAAGTAATTATTAATTGTCTGTAACGAATTATGTTATGTTCAGTCATTAAAGTGTCATAAATGGGATTGCCCTTTCAATCATCCCACTTATCCTGCTATATACATTCCTCTCCCGATATATTATCGGAGGCGTCACAGCAGGTGGTGTCAAACAGTAGAAAAGCAAGGAGATCACCTTTTAGAGGGGGTCTCTTTTTCTATGCGTATAACTTATAAAAGCTTAAGATATATGCTAGAGTAAGGGGAAGTAAGAGATTATCAGTGTCGGAGGGAAGTATAGATGCCTACAATAGAGACAAAAGAGCACGATGTGAGTCCTGGAAAAGAAGAAGACGTTATAGTCAAAGCTGGAAGGTTCAGGATTTACTTCCAAAACTACTACACGATTATTTCTCTTGGCAATGACTTGTTTACAGGTATTCTCTACCTTGCTGGGAGTCTCGTCCAGACATTCACAGATCTGGATACAGTGGGAATGTATTTGTATATTTTTGCCAGTTTCTTTCTACTGATGCGGCCGATACTTAAAATCATGCATAATGTATTTTTGTATAGTGAAGAAGAATATAGACGCAAGGTGCTTGGAGAAGATACTGTTGAATCGGAAGATAGAGCAGAAGGAGATTCTGATAAACCGACAAAAGAAGTTGAAATAAAAAGTGACTCTTCAGATGAAGGAGAAAATAAAGGAGAAAAAGAAGAAATTGAAAAAGACTACAATGATGATTACTATGAGGACGAAAAAAAAGATGAGTAGAGGGACACCCTACTCATCTTTTTATGCGGTTTCTTCTACAGCCAGTTTACGATGTATTTCTGCCAGTTCAAGTTCTCTTACTTTGCGAGGCAGGAAGCATCGAATCTCTTCTTCGTTATACCCAATCTGCAGGCGTCGGTCATCCATAATAATTGGACGTCTAATCAGACTTGGTTCATTTTCGAATAAGTCAAGTAATTCATTTAGAGATAGATCGTCAATATCTTCAGACAGTGCCTGATAGGCCTGAGAGCGATATGAAATGAGTTCGCTGGTGCCTTCTTCTGTAAGGCTGAGTATCTGCTTAATTTCTTCTTTCGTCAACGGTTCATGAAAGATATTCTTTTCATTAAATTCTAAATTCTGTTCTTCTAACCACGCTTTAGCTTTTCGACAAGATGTACAACTTGGGGATACGTATAATGTAATCATTAGTCACTACTCCTTTATAAAAAGTCTCGCTCGTGCATTTTATGTAGAACATGTTGAAAGAATAAAATGTGAACGTTTTGTTACAATTTCAATTGTAAGGGTAAATAGAAGAAAATGCAACACTATTTGACATTTTTTTGTCACAATTTTTAATGTAAGAACCTGAATAATTCATACTTTCTCCTTTAATAGGTTCTTCCTAGCTAGTACAGTTACTATTCAACTGAAGTTTCAGTAGTATTTTCTTTCAAAAAATCTTTAAAACTATCTCCCCATTCACAAATAGATGTTACAACGGGTTCTAGGTGTAAACCAATTTCACTTAGTTGATACTCTACTTTAGGAGGTACAACGGGGTATACAACCCTAGTAATGATTTGATCTTCTTCTAATTCCCTTAATTGTCTAATTAGCATGCGTTGATTGACATCGGGAAGGTATCTTTGTATTTCACTCAACCTTAATGGAGACTGTTGGAGCAAGCACCAAATAATCGCTATTTTCCAACGTCCACCTATAACGGATAAAGCCAAATCCTTACTAGTGAAAAAATTTTTCCCTTTATAATGAATGGTCATATAGTACCATCTCTTTCTATGTGATATTTTGTTTATAGTGACAAAAGCGTCAGTATTGTCAATTGAATTATAATATGAGATTATAGAAAAAGAAATAAGAAAATAAAAGAAAGAAGGTACTCAATTGAAAAGTAAAGCTGCTGTTGCATTTAAATCAGGAGAACCGCTTCAAATTGTAGAAATCGATGTAGAAGAACCAAAGGCAAAAGAGGTCTTAGTAAAAATCTTGTATACTTCAGTTTGCCATACTGATGCGTTTACTTTATCAGGTGATGATCCAGAAGGTGTATTTCCGGCTGTACTAGGTCATGAAGGTGCAGGTGTTGTCGTTTCTGTAGGGGATGAAGTGACTTCAGTAAAACCAGGGGATCATGTTATTCCACTGTATACGGCTGAATGTGGGGAATGTAAATTCTGTCTTTCTGGTAAAACCAACTTATGTAGTGCCGTGCGAGAAACACAAGGCAAAGGTTTAATGCCTGATGGAACTACGCGTTTCTCTTATAAGGGAGAGCCGATTTATCATTACATGGGCACCAGTACCTTTAGCGAATATACAGTCGTACCTGAAATTTCTTTAGCAAAAATTACCCCAGAAGCACCTCTTGACAAAGTCGCTTTATTTGGGTGCGGTGTAACTACAGGGATAGGTGCTGTACACAAAACCGCAAAAGTGGAAGAAGGTGCGGTAACAGCCGTATTTGGTCTTGGGGCTATCGGTTTAGCTGTTATTCAAGGATTAGTCCAAGCAAAGGCTAGCCGAATTATTGCTGTCGACTTAGATGAAAATAAGTTTGAATTAGCTAAAAAAATGGGAGCAACCGATTTTGTGAATCCAGCTAAATTTGATCGTCCTATTCAAGAGGTCATCATTGAAATGACGGATGGGGGAGTTGACTATAGCTTCGAGTGTATTGGGAATGTGGAAGTTATGAAGGCTGCTCTTGAATGTTGTCATAAAGGATGGGGTGAAAGCACTATTATCGGTGTAGCCGGTGCAGGGAAAGAGATTCATACTCGCCCATTCCAATTAGTAACGGGACGCGTATGGCGTGGATCAGCCTTTGGTGGAGTCAAAGGTAGAACGGAACTACCAGGAATGGTGGAGGACTTTATGGAGGGTAAAATTGACTTGGACCCCTATATCACCCATCACTTGAACTTTACAGATATTAATGAGGCATTTGATTTGCTTCATAGGGGCGAATCGATTCGAACGATTTTAACATATGAGGAGTGAAGAAGTGAATCTTAAACTTATTGAAAACCGCCTCTCTTTTGGCGGAGAACAACGTAAGTACAGCCATTATTCAGAAGTGTTACAGTGCGACATGACTTTTAGTCTCTACTTGCCGTCCAATAAAGGAATGGAAAAAATCCCGCTTATTTGGTGGTTATCGGGTTTAACGTGTACAGATGATAATTTTAGTCAAAAAAGTGGTTTCCAAAGATTGGCTGAAAAATATCAAGTGGCGGTCATGATTCCCGATACGTCACCACGCGGAGAAAATGTTGCTGACGATGAGTCTTGGGATCTTGGTCAAGGTGCAGGATTTTATTTGGATGCGACCCAAGAACCATGGACTAAGCATTATAAGATGTATACCTATATCACAGAGGAGTTAACTGCGATTGCGTCCTCTTTAGTGCCCAACTTCTCAGGGAAAGAGAGCATTATGGGGCATTCTATGGGGGGACATGGCTCTTTGGTAATAGGTATGAAAAATCAAGAGAGATTCAAAGCGATTTCGGCTTTTTCTCCTATTTTGAGCCCTAGTCAAGTTCCTTGGGGAATCAAATCCTTCACTACTTATTTAGGGGAGAATCAAACTTCCTGGAAAGAGTGGGATGCTTCCGAACTGGTTAAAGGAACCGTGATGCCGCCTATTCTCATTACGCAAGGAACTGAGGATGAGTTTTATCCAGAACAATTAACAGAAACGTATTTTTTGCAAAATGCTCAGGAAAATAATGTAGCTGTAGATTACAAAAAGGAAGAAGGATACGACCATAGCTACTTCTTCATTGCTACTTTTTTGGAAGATCATTTCGCTTTTCATATGGCGTACTTAAGATAATTCTTTGGTTTAAATGCTCACTCTATTTAAAGTGATTTGATTGTTGAACTTTTATAATGTTCCATGAGTCCTTTGTTAAAATGTTTATCGTTATAAATTTTGATAATGCAAAAAACACCTCCCTAGCATTTCTGGGAGGTGTTTTTGAATAGAATTTCTACCAGAGATTGCTTTAACAAATACTAAACTAATTTTAATCGGCTAAGTATTTGTTATAAAGATGTAATAACTAATAGTCAAAAGCAAAGTGGGAAAGGGTGGGAAAAATGAAATATGGCTATGCACGGGTAAGCACCCACCACCAAGATTTGGAAGGGCAACTTCGTCAGCTACAAGAGTAACGCTTGGACAAAGTGTTTTTTGAAAAAATAACTGGGACAAAAGTGATCGGACGGAATTCCAAAAAATTGCTGCAGGAAATCCAAACGGGGACACGTTAGTCGTCACAAAGCAGGAACGATTTGTGCGCAATACACAAGATGCCTTGAATACGATTAAGTATCTTTTTGAAATAGCTGTCCATTACTTCTTTAACTAAGACTAAACCAGGATCACTCTATAAGTGACCACCTGTTTGCGCAAAGGTGATGTTTGAATTGAATTTTTCCTGTTTTTTTGTAAGTTTGTCACGGAGAGAACACTTTTTTTTGGTTAGTTTGGGCACCTTTACCATAGCAGAATGAGGTTCTTTGTGCGTCACTTAACAGGTGAAAATTAAAAAGTTAATTTTGACTACCGTTAGACAGTTACAGATGGTCAAAAGCGAAAGTATGAATTATTCAGGTTAGACACTTATTGCACATATATTTGTCACAATGTAATTTTAATTTTAAATACTCTGTACCAAACAATGGTCGCATTATTTATCTTCTCAGAGTAAACTGGTTATAGTACAATAGACAGGAGGAAAACGATGAATAAAATACAATTAGGCACATCAGATTTATCGGTATCAGAAGTGGCGCTGGGCTGTATGCGAATGGATAAACTGAATGGTAAGGAAGCGGCTGGCGTCATAAATGCTGCTTTTGAATCCGGTGTCAATTTCTATGATCATGCGGATATTTACGGCGGAGGAGAGTCTGAGAAGCGATTTGCACAGGCGCTTGAACTGACATCAATCAAACGAGATGATATTATCTTACAGTCGAAGGCGGGAATTCGATCCGGCTATTATGATTTTTCTAAAGAACATTTAATCAGCTCAGTTGACGGGATCCTTAATAGACTCGATACAGACTATATAGATGTCCTGCTGCTTCACCGACCGGATGCACTTGTCGAACCTGAAGAAGTGGCTGAGGCTTTCGATACTTTACACAGTTCCGGGAAAGTGAGACAGTTCGGTGTGAGCAACCACAGTCCGTATCAGATTGAGCTGCTGAAAAGGTATGTCAAACAGGACTTGATTGCGAATCAGCTCCAATTAAGTGTCATGCATACTGGAATGATCGATGCCGGGGTTCAGGTGAACACGAAGCATAAGGGATCGATCGACC
Organism: Alkalibacterium indicireducens; assembly: GCF_039522005.1. NCBI lineage: Bacteria > Bacillati > Bacillota > Bacilli > Lactobacillales > Carnobacteriaceae > Alkalibacterium > Alkalibacterium indicireducens. The sequence goes on along the minus strand of NZ_BAAADA010000067.1, from coordinate 11,696 downwards.
ATGATCGTGCAATCCTTGATTACTGCAGGCTGAATGACATAACTGTACAGCCATGGTCCCCTGTTCACGGTCCGGACGGTGTATTCTTGAACCATCCTGATTATGGTGAGGTCAATGAAACCTTGAAATTACTCGCTGATAAATATGAAACAGATCATGAAGCACTGGCGATTGCCTGGCTGTTAAGACATCCAGCTAAAATGCAGATCATTCTGGGAACGATGAATGAAAAACGAATCAGAAATTATTCCTCTGCATCGGAAATATCTTTAAGCCGTGAAGATTGGTATACGGTGTATAAAGCAGCTGGAAATCCTCTGCCTTAGTCGAAATACCAGCAGAAATCATTGGTTTTATCTGACAATTTTTAAGGTGAGTGTTATACTGACAGTGTAAGATCAATTTGGAAGGGGTTCTTTATTATGATGGATGATATCAAAAAAGCTTTGCTGGTCGGTGTCGGATCTACGGCTATCGCACTTGAAAAAGCAGTAGAACAAGTTGACAAATTAGTCAGTCGTGGGAAATTGACCGTCGCTGAAGGTAAGAAGTTGACAGAAGAATTGATTCAGAGAAAAAATAAAGAGGTTTCTATGGAAGAGAAAGAAACACTCGAAGCAATATTGCTCGAAATGAATGTGGCCCAGAGAAAAGATATTGAAGATCTGGAAGCCAAGGTTGAAGAACTTGAACGCAAACTGACAGATAAATCAACAGAAGTATAATGATAAGGTGTTGATCATATCCTGGTCAGCACCTTTTCTACCTTATGAAAGGAGGCCAACTTTTGAAAAGTAACCGTGAACGACTGACAGAAATTGCCAGTGTACTGGCATCATACGGCTTCGGCCATATTTACCGGACACGAGTAAGAACCAAGCATAAAGAACAGGATGCAGCAAACTTGAGGCTGGCATTTGAAGAGCTGGGACCAAGTTTTATCAAGATCGGTCAGATTATATCTACGAGGCAGGATCTGCTTCCACCAGAATACATTAAGGAAATGTCTAAACTGAGAGATGATGCGCCTCCTTTTCCGTATAAAGACATCAGGCGAATTTTTAAAGAAGATTTTAAAGAGGAACTTGAAGATGTATTTGAGTGGGTTGAGCAGACGCCACTTGCCAGTGCCTCCGTTGCTCAAGTACACAGAGCCCAACTGCTGACCGGGGAACAAGTCGTGATTAAAGTTCAGCGTCCGGAAATTGAAGAAAATTTGCTTCGCGATATTCAGTTGTTTTCTCGCATCGTATCCATGGCACCTGAAACAGTCAAGGAAATGCTAGTGGATGCCAAGGCGGCGTTTAAAGAAATTGAAGAAACGACCAAACGGGAGCTGGACTTCAGAAATGAAGGACAGGCCCTCATCAAGTTCCGCAGATTGAACAAAGAACTGGATGCAGTTACCGCACCCAAACCGGTTCTGACTTACACCTCTAAGCGCGTATTAGTTGAAGAATATATCAAAGGAATAAGAGGTCTGAACCAGGAAGAAATCCGGGAAGAAGGGTATGAAAAGAAGGATATTGCAGAAAAACTAGTCTATTCATTTCTGTCACAGATCTTTAAGGATGGTTTTTTTCACGGTGACCCGCATCCAGGTAACATGGTAATCAAGGAAAAGAAAATCGTGTTCATTGATTTTGGAATCGTCGGGGAACTTTCCGATAGCGTGAAAGATGATCTCATCAGCATTATGAGAGCAATTGTCTTCGAAGACTTGGATCAGCTTATGAATCTGCTTCTCCAGATGGCTATCACTAAAGATAAGGTCAACCGGTTTGATTTCAGTGAAGATCTTCATGATTTTTACCAGTCCTATATTACCAGAAGTTTTGGGCAAATTGATCTAAGCACATTTTTCTCAGACGTGCTGCACGTGACGCATAAATATAAAATGGTTATGCCTAATGACTTTATTTTACTGGCAAAGTCTCTGACTATTCTTGAAGGCGTAGTCTCTGACTTGCACCCAGATATTAATATTATGGAAATTGCTTCAACCTACATCAAGGCCAGCAATGACATCAGTCTGATTGACAAACTGTCGAAGGAAAAACTTAAAATTGGTGTCTATCAACTGGCTATGGATTCATTCAAGCTACCTTCTACATTCAAGCGAGTACTGGATACTGTCAACAATGGCAGATTGATGGTCCATATCGATCTGGTTCATTTCGAGGATAAGTGGATAGAAGTTAACAAGATGGTCAATCGTCTGGTCTTTGCTTTAATCATTGCTGCTCTGATTATTGCTTCTTCCGTGATATTTGTCCTTTCGGAAGGCGCAGGCGTATCCTTCTTTGCGATTGCGATTTTTATAGGTGCCGGAGTTATGGGGATGTGGCTGCTCATATCCATCATTCGATCAGGAACATTGTAGCTGAAGCCAGGGGAGGGAATCTGAATGTCCATCACACATCGTACAGTAAAAATGGTTCTGGCTACGCTGCTAGCGATCTATACAGCAGATTTTCTTCAACTTGATCATACACTGGCTGCAGGGATCATAGCAATTCTGAGTCTTCTTGATACTAAAAGGGCGTCTTTTATTACTGCCTTCAAGAGGGTCGCTTCAACTGTGACCGCGTTTTTGATAGCTTCAGTCGTATTCTACCTGGCCGGGTTTTCCGTTACAGCTTTTGGACTCTATCTAATTATATATATACCTTTAGCATACCGTTTTGATCTACAATCGGGAATTGCCCCATGCTCAGTTCTGGTCACTCATTTTATTGGAGCTGGAAGCATCGCCTGGAGCTGGCAGCTTAATGGCTTTCTACTCATGACAATCGGCGCAACCAGTGCCTTGCTGCTAAATTTATGGATGCCATCTCATAAAAGTGAACTGGCTGAAAGCAAGCGTCAGGTTGATGAGGGCATCAGACTGATACTGAAGGGGATTTCTGATCGTTTATCAGGAAAGGATCTGACAGTCAAACTTACCGACCAGGTTAGGGAAGCTGAGGATCTGATCAGTGAAGCAAAAGCTCAGGCATTAAAGGACTACGATAATCAACTGTTTCATAAGAATGATTATAGTTTGAAATATGTTCAGATGCGCGGGCAGCAGCTGTCATCGATTAGAAAGATGCTGCATTCACTCCAGAACAGCGGATTGGGATCTGAGGAGGCAAGGATACTGGCTGAATTGTTCAATAGTACGTCAGAACAGCTGAACGAAAAGAACACAGGGCAGAGTCTGCTGGAAAACATTACTGATCTTTACAGAACGTTCAGACAGTCAGGTCTGCCGAAAAGTAGAGCTGAATTTGAAAATCGAGCCTATCTGTTCATGCTTTTAAATAATATTGAGGAGTTTATTGAAATTAAGCGATCATTCTTCGTCAGAGAAGGATCTGTTGAAGAAGAAAATGAAAAGTGACACATGTCGTTCTCCTGTCAGTCAGGAGGGGCATGTGTCACTTTTTTTAGTCGATTTCTCTTAGAGAAAGAGGTTTATCTAGTATTTCTTTATATATAATTGCCTGTTTCAGCTGGCGCTTGTCAAAATCAGTAGCTGAACGTGGGCGTTTTTTTCGATTTTTCGAAGAACTTAATGAGACGACATCTTTGATAATCGGCTCACTGTTCTTTCTCCGATCGTAGCGTTCGCGATCCGGACGTCGTTCTCTTTGGACACGACCCGATCGGCTGTTCTGTCGCTTCTCGTTCGGAGAGTTTCGTTTTGAAGCTTCTATTTTATCGCTGCTTTCTCTGGCTTCAGGATTCTGAGCGGTTTTTTTAGCAGTTTTTGAAAACAGAGAAGCTAAACCAGAAACAATCACAAAAAATATAAAAAGCTGAACGATCCATACGATTAAGAATTCCATTTATATCACTCTTCTTCTTCAGTTGACTGGTCAGAAATGGCTGATCTCATATCTGTATCGGCATTGATGTTTTTCATTTTATAGTAATCCATGACACCTAAGTTGCCGCTTCTTAGTGCTTCAGCCATGGCCAATGGTACTTCAGCTTCAGATTCAACCACTTTGGCACGCATTTTCTGAGTTTCAGCACGCATTTCCTGTTCCTGAGCGATCGCCATTGAGCGACGTTCTTCAGCTTTAGCCTGAGCAATGTTCTTATCGGCTTCAGCTTGTTCAGTCTGAAGTTTAGCTCCGATATTACGTCCGACATCAACGTCGGCAATGTCTATGGACAGGATTTCAAAAGCTGTACCAGAGTCCAGGCCTTTGCTTAATACAGTTTTAGAGATCATATCCGGATTTTCCAGTACATCAGAGTGTTTGTCAGCAGAACCGACGGTAGTTACGACCCCTTCACCTACACGGGCAATAATCGTATCTTCTCCAGCACCACCGACTAGTCGTTCGATGTTAGCTCGAACAGTTACTTTAGCTTTTGCAACGATTTCGATTCCGTCTTTAGCAACGGCTGAGATATCGGGTGTAACAATAACTTTAGGGTTAACAGATACTTGGACAGCTTCGAATACATTACGTCCGGCCAAGTCGATTGCCGCTGCTTTCTCAAACTCCAGCTCGATTTCAGCTCTGTGAGAGGCGATCAAAGCGTCGATGACGCCATTCACGTTTCCTCCTGCTAGAAAGTGGGCTTCCAGTTCATTCGTGCTTAGGGACAGCCCGGCTTTAGTTGCCTTAATCAGAGGACGGATGATTGCATGTGGACTGACCTGACGCAGACGCATACCTACTAATGTGCCAATCCCCACTTTTACTCCTGAGAAATAAGCGGTCACCCAAAGTCCCACGGGTACGAAACGAAGGAAGATACTGATGAAAATCAGTATGATGACGGCGGTTATAATGATACCTACAAATCCATTACCTAATACATCCATATATATTCTCCTATTCTATTTTTTTCTGACAGTAATTTTTGTGCCTTTTACTTTTTCTACAATGACTTTGGTGCCTTTGGAAATATACCCATCCACACTTAATACGTCATATGAATGTGGGTCGTCCTGAAACGTCACTTTTCCTGATGGTCGAAGAGGAGTTTGTGCTTCTCCTTCAAGCCTTTCAGTAATAGATTGTTTGTCTGCATCTGAATCGTTATCAGCAGATCGTTCAGCTACGTTTGTCTGCAGGATCAATTTGTTTACATTGGTCAGTGAGTATCCGTTCTTTATCAGATAGAAGACCACACCTGATGTGATAACGACTGAAAGACTGAGATCCCGGACTGTTTGTCCAATATCACCAATCGTGAGATAAAGTCCTGATATGAGCAGTATAATACCAACTATACCTGCTAATCCAAATTCCGGTACGAATATTTCAAAAACGATCAGAAGTAAACCGGCAGTGAACAATATTACGGGTAACCAGGTTTCAATACCGATGAACCAGAAATAGACAGCTAAACTGACTAGAGTCAATCCCATCCCACTTTTAATAAAAGGGGTGAGGATAGCTAATGTAACACCAATGAAGCCAAGTCCTAAAAGAATTCCTTCCATAATGAATTGCCTCCTTCCTTAGTGAATCGAGGTTACCTGTTTGCAAGTTCATCATACCATTTTAACATTCTTATGTCATCGGTCGGAGGGCGTATCTGACTAATTATATATAATCCAAAATGAGAAAAAGTATAAGAGGAAAAACTTGGCAATGCGACTATACTAGGTTACAATGGTACTAAAGATAGTCTGCATTAAAATGATTAAAGAAAAGTTAGAGACAAGTAGACTAGTATAACGAAAAAGGGGGATGTCTTATGGGGGAACAAGGAAATAGAGCTGAAGCACATAAAGAACTGACGGATACTTTTTATCTCTTTAACGAGGGTACACTTTTTGACAGCTATCTGACGATGGGCTGTAGTGCCCAGGCTGAAGGCTTCCGCTTCAATGTATGGGCTCCGAATGCTCAAAACGTTTATCTTGTTGGAGATTTCAATGACTGGGCAGAACTGGATGAGATGGAAAAAATAGGAGAAACGGGCGTTTTCTCTCTTGATATGCCAAAAGCACAAGAAGGACATCATTACAAGTACAAAATTGTTCAGGCTGACGGCACGACGGTCTACAAAATCGACCCGTATGCCCTGGCTTTTGAAGTTAGACCCAAAGATGCTTCTGTGGTAAAAGGACTTCCGGACAGACAGTGGAAAGACGGATTATGGCTTGCTAATCGTAGACGTCGAGAGATTTACAGTCGACCTCTTAACATATACGAAGTACATCTGAGTTCATGGAAACATCATGAAGATGGATCGTGGTATACGATAAGAGAACTTCAGGATGAACTCATTCCATACGTTAAGGAAATGGGTTATACACATATAGAATTTATGCCATTAATGGAACATCCTCTTGATGCAAGCTGGGGTTATCAGGCTACTGGCTTTTTTGGTCTCTCTTCGAAATTCGGAACGATGGAAGAGTTTCAGGATTTCGTTGAAGCAGCTCATCAGGCAAACCTCGGTGTGCTGATGGACTGGGTACCTGGACACTTTAACCGCAATGCTTATGGCATGGCCTATTATGACGGCACACCTCAATTTGAGTATGCTGATCAGAATCGTGCAGACAATAACAGATGGGGGACGCTTAATTTTGATATCGGAAAAAGTCAGGTCAGAAGCTTTCTCATTTCCAATGCGCTTTTCTGGATCGAACAGTTCCATCTGGATGGGCTGAGAGTGGATGCAGTCAGCAATATGCTTTATCTGGACTATGACTTGGGTGATTGGATACCTAACGATGAAGGGACCAATGTAAACAAAGAAGGTGTCGAATTCCTTCAACTCCTCAACAAAAAAGTCTTTGAACGTCATCCGGATGTGCTGATGATGGCTGAAGAAAGTACAGCCTGGAACAAAGTTACTCATCCGGTTCACGAAGGCGGACTGGGGTTTAACTATAAATGGAATATGGGGTGGATGAATGACACCCTCAAGTTCTTTGAAATGGATCCAATACACAGAAAAGACCACTTTAATCTGATTACATTCTCTTTTATGTACACCTTTAATGAAAACTTCATCCTTCCTTTTTCTCACGACGAAGTGGTACACGGGAAAAAATCTATGATGCATAAGATGCACGGAGACCGTTACAATCAGTTTGCCGGGTTGAGAACGATCGAGACATATCGCATAGTTCATCCGGGTAAAAAGCTGCAGTTCATGGGAGCGGAGTTCGGACAGTTCCTCGAGTGGAGGTTTGATCAGGGATTGGAATGGGACAGCCTGAATGATGATATGAATGCCCGCCATTTAGAGTTCACCAGACAACTGAACGCGTTCTATCAGGAACACCGGGCATTGTGGGAACTTGATCATTCTTCTGAAGGCATCCAGATACTTGATGCCGATAATAAAGCGGAATCTGTGCTTTATTTCATCCGGCAAGGTAAAAATCCAAGAGACTTTCTTATTATCATGTGTAATTTTGTTCCAGTGGAAAGACAGAATGTCCGTATAGGGGTTCCTTATAAAGGACAATATGAAGAAGTATGGAATACAGAATGGGCAGACTTAGGCGGCACATGGACAGAGCCTCAAGGGGTCAAGCGTACACTGGAGGCTGAAGTGCATGGACAACCACACGCACTGGAAGTTATCCTCCCTGCATTAAGTATTGTCGTTTTCAAACCTAAGAGAGTATATGGGGTAAATAAAATAACTAAATAAGTACACAATTAGATTACCTTAAGGAGGGAAGGAAGGTCTTCTGACACTTCCGAACAATATGAAAACTGAAACAGTTGCAATGATCTTAGCTGGTGGACAGGGATCGCGCCTAGGTAAACTGACCAAGCAGATCGCCAAGCCCGCTGTACCTTTCGGCGGAAACTACCGCATCATCGACTTTGCCTTATCAAACTGTGTAAACTCAGGGATCAATGATGTAGGAGTGGTGACGCAGTACCAGCCGCTTGTCCTGAATGATCATGTAGGAAATGGATCGAGCTGGGGTCTTAACAGACATAACGGAGGAGCTACCATCCTTCAGCCTTATTCAAGCGTCGATGGAGAGAAATTCTTTAAAGGAACAGCACATGCTGTCTTTCAGAATATGGACTTTATCGATCAGAAAAATCCCGATTATGTTGTAATCCTATCAGGAGACCACATCTATAAGATGGACTATGAGAAAATGCTCGATTACCACAGGCAGCAGGCTGCATCTCTTACAGTAGGGGTCATGCCTGTACCTTGGGAAGATGCCTCACGATTCGGTGTTATGGCTACAGACCGAACAGATCGAATCATCGAATTCCAGGAGAAACCGGATAATCCAAAATCAAACCTGGCATCTATGGGGATCTACATCTTCAGCTGGCCACGTCTGAAACAGTACCTTGTTGATAATCAGTCTAAAAATAGACAGATGGAAGATTTCGGGCACCACGTGATTCCGGCGTATCTTAGAAACAGTGAAGCCATCTATGCTTACTCGTTTGAAGGATACTGGAAAGATGTCGGGACACTTGAAAGCTTGTGGGGCGCCAATATGGAGTTCCTGGACCCTGAACACGACCTTAATATCAGAAATCGTGACTGGAGAGTCTACTCCAAGAGTCCGAATACGACACCACAGTTTCTGACATCCTCCGCAAAAGTCAAGGATTCCATGATCACTGACGGGTGCTATGTGGCAGGCGAAATCAATCATTCCATTCTGTCGCATAATGTTAAGGTTGGAAAAAACTCAGTTATCACTGATTCTTTTATCATGCCGAATGCAGTGATTGGAGAGAATGTCAGAATCGAAAAAGCGATTGTTGGTGAAGGCGCACATATATTTGATGATGCCGAGCTAATCGGGACTGAAGACGACATTGCCGTTGCTGGATACGGAGAAGAAATAGGAGGGTATTCCGATGAGAAATAGAATCGCACCTATACTGAATTTAGTAGAGTATGAAGATAAGCTGAAACCACTGACTAATAGAAGACCGGTTGCCTCACTGCCTTTCGCATGCCGGTACCGCTTAGTCGATTTTCCGTTTTCCAGCTTATATAATGCCGAAGCAGAATCTGCTGCTCTGTTTATATCAGGATCAGGCCACTCCTTATATGATCATATGCGTTCCGGATCGACATGGGGACTGGATTCTCTAGCCGGTGGGGGAGTATTTACACATTTTCAAGTAAAACTGAAAGCTGACCAAAGCACGGAATCAAAACACGACCGCTTCTATTATGAAGATCACTATAATTACGTCACTCGTGCCAGAGCAGACTATGTCGTTATGATGGGTTCAGCATTCCTTTCGAATATTCAGATTGAATCGCTCATTCATTTCCATGAAGATAAGGACAGCCAGGTCACAGTTGTCTATAAGAAAGTGAACAGAGACGAACTGAGCAGTGACACAGTCTATTCTGCACTTGATCTAGGCGATGAAGAAGACTGCAATATCAGTGGCGTTACAGCTATATCCGATGTTCAGGAAGAGCGCTTTAATCTGAACATGGAAACGATGATTTTAAGCAAGAAAACCTTCCTCGATTATCTGTACAGAGCGAAACAGGCTGATATGGATATAAACGTTAACAATTTTATCAAGTTCAGTCTTGAATCAGGCTGTTCTGTCTACGGCTATGAATACACGGGGTACCTTAAAGTCATTGAAGACATCAAGAGCTATTATGATGCCAATATGGACATGCTGGATGAGGACAACTTCAATTCACTGTTCTATCGTGCTGACCCAGTCAGAACACGGTCTAAGAATTCGGCACCAACTTATTATGGACAAACTGCAATGATAGAAAATGCACAGTTTGCTAATGACTGCGAAGTCTATGGTACAGTTAAGGATTCGCTGATTTTCCGTAAAGTGAAGATAGCTGAAAATGCACATATTGAAGACTCAATAATCATGCAGGATTCCTGTATTGAAGAAGGGGCCTACTTAAAACACGTCATTCTGGATAAGCATGTTTATGTGAAAAAAGGCGTCCGCCTGGAAGGGACAGCCGAGAATCCTATAGTTATCGCCAAAGACGGCGTGATTTATGCAGAAGGAGAGGTCAAGGAGGAGTGAGTAAGACAATGAAACTGCTATTTGCTGCTTCAGAGTGTGCCCCTTTCTTTAAAACTGGCGGACTAGGAGACGTCATGGGCTCTCTTCCAAAGGAACTGGCGAAAGAAGGGAACGATGTCCGCGTCGTTCTTCCTTATTTCGTTCAGAAACTGGATGATGAGACTAATGAGGAACTGGAAGATATCTGCTCATTTATCGTCAAGGTAGGGTGGAGAAACCAGCATTGTGGCATCAAGCAGCTGGTCAGAGATAAGGTGACCTACTACTTTATAGATAATCTCTTTTATTTTGACAGGGAAAATCTGTATGACTATGGAGACGATAGTGAACGGTTTGCATTTTTCCAGCAGGCGGCCATTGAAATGCTCGAACAGATAGGCTTCATTCCGGATATCCTTCATGTGAATGACTGGCAGACTGCGATGATGCCTGTGCTGCTTAAAGATAAGTATAGCTGGATCAATACATTAAAAGATATAAAAACTGTCCTGACGATTCATAATATTCTGTTTCAGGGTGTCTATGATCAGTATGTACTGTCCGATCATTTTGATATTGGATATGCTGCTTTTCACGAGAGAGGACTGAAGTACGGTGACAATGTGTGCTGGCTGAAAGGCGGCATCTACTACGCAGATCTGGTGACCACAGTAAGTCCGACATATGCGAATGAAATTCAGACACCCGAGTTCGGTTACGGGCTGGATGGGGATTTGAGAAACATTCAGCACAAGCTTGTCGGAATCGTTAATGGCATCGACTATGATACCTATGATCCCCAGACAGATTCAGTCATACCAGCCACATTTTCAAAAGACAATTTGTCTGGAAAAGTAAAAAGCAAGCTTGCTCTACAGAAAAGAGTGGGTCTTCCGGAAGATAAAGAAGTTGCTTTAGTGGGAATCGTTACTCGTCTGGATGAACAGAAAGGCGTGGAGCTGATCGTCGATGCCATGGAAGAACTGATGAAGCACCGCCATATACAGATGGTGTTGGTCGGAACGGGCAAGCCGTATTTTGAGGATGCGTTCAGATACTATGCTGAAACCTACCCGGACAAGTTCAGCGCTATTATCGATTTCGACAGTGAACTGGCCCAGTGGATCTACGCAGGATCAGATCTGTTCCTGATGCCATCACTGTTTGAGCCATGCGGACTATCTCAGCTAAACTCACTTCGATACGGTACCTTGCCGATCGTCCATGAAACCGGAGGACTGGTGGATACGATTCAGCCACATAATGAGTGGACAGATGAAGGAACAGGGTTCAGTTTCCATGATTTTGATGTCCTGACGATGTTGAGCACGATCGACCGTGCCCTGACTGTTTATTATGATAGACCTGACAGTTTTAATACATTGCAGGTCAGAGCAATGGAAACAGATAACAGCTGGAAACAATCGGCTCAAAAGTATCTGGATCAGTACCGCTATCTGATTTATTAATGGTAACTGATTTAGAACTGTATTAGAACGATCATGTTTAAGAGTCGATTTTCTGTCAATTAGAAAAATATTAACAAACGAAAATAGTATGGCTTTAATGAAGTTATACTATTTTCGTTTATTTGTACTTAGATTGTAAAATGAAGACGATGCCTGTATAGACAGGTTAGAGATTTCTTTTCAAATTTTAACGTAATTCCGAAAGAAGTCTCCCACTTCTAAGCGTATGGGTGCGAAGCACCAGTGAAAGTGGGAG
>NZ_BAAADA010000066.1:0-3349 GCF_039522005.1 Alkalibacterium indicireducens | reverse complement strand
ACAGTTAATGAAGCATCCTCTAGTTAGCACCTGAGGGTGCTTTACATTATTTTCTACTTAACATTAAATTTAAAAGTAGGAATTACCAAGCATACATATCAAACGTTAATATTAAATCCCACGTATAAAGATATGGCTAATCATTATAATACAGTGGTAATGCCAGCAAGAGTACGCACACCTGTTAAATCTGTCTTATGAAGAAGTTAAGTAGTTATCTGACACAAAAATTTTGCTTTTATTAATCCCCCTTGTGAATGGAAACGGCATGGGATAATTGATCAAAAATTAAATGAAGCGTGATTGAAGACCAGTGATGATTTTCAATGTCTAAAGAAGAGTCTACAAACTGTAGAGAGTGTGTGGCTAATCGAGAGAGAGGATTATCCGAATAGATGGAAACGCCCACTATAGTAATATTTTGTTCATACATACTCTCCACAGTTTGCTTATAGTTTTTTAGGCTCCCGCTCAGTGATACGATCACAACCAATGAATTTTCATCGAAGTGTCTACTGGCAATTTCTAAATCGTCTGTGTTGCGTAACGTTTTTGCTGAATGTCCGTAATACAATAAATCATTCGCAAAGTTATCAACGATTTGTTTTTGTTTCCAACCCGTTCCAAAGCAGTAGATGTCATTATGAGAGAATAAATCTTTAATGACCTCTTCAAATGCTTCTTCATTCAATTTATAGGTAATTTTCATATCATCTATGGTATTGAATAAATAGCCATTCCCATTTGAGAAACGGACATCTTCTTTCTCTTCATTTTTTAAATAATCTTTGATAATATATTTAAATTCAGTGTAGCCATCGAATCCCAACTTTTTAACTAATCGATGCAAAGATGTAGAAGAAGTATAAATTTTCTGTGCTAGCTCTGAGATGGTTAAATTTGGGATAAGAGGAAGCTGTTTCTCCAAATGATCTAAAATGTCTAAATCTGTATCTGTAAGCTCTTCTTCGTGAATCGTCTTTAAGTATTTTAATAGTGTCATGTATTTCTCCGCACCACTTTCCTGGAAAATATTCCATAAATCCAAATAGAAATAAATATTTTGGGAAGCTCTTCCATATTTACTTTAATGACTTAATTATAGCATAAGAATCGGGTACAATATAATTGAAAGCTATAACAATAATACGAAGGAGCTGATTTTATGAAGAAACAAGTCATTACAATCGCTGGTGCTGGAAGTGGGTATACACCAGGTATTCTTTTAACAATGTTGAACCATGAACATTTTGAAGTGAAAGAAATTCGTTTATACGATGATGACTCTCAAAAGAATAGTGATATGGAAATCATTATTGATTATCTATTAGAAAAAGGGAATTATGATGTTTCTCTGATAAGAACAGAAAATCCAAAAGAAGCATTCACTGGTGCAGATTTTGTCTTTTCTCAAATTCGCGTTGGGAAAATTGACATGCGGGAAAAGGATGAAAAAATTCCTTTGAAATACGGAGTGGTTGGTCAAGAAACTTGTGGGCTAGGTGGTTTTTCTTATGGCATGCGTTCCATGAAAGGATTCTTGGAGTTAGTTGACTCTATTCAACAATATGCACCAGAGGCTTGGATTTTAAATTACACGAATCCAGAAACAATTATCGCAGAAGCGGTTCGTCGAAAATACCCGGAAGCGAAAATCATTAATGCCTGTGATATGACAATTATTATAGAGGAAGTCGTTTCTGATTCTTTTGGCTATAACCGAGAGAACTGGATTCCTGTATATTATGGCTTAAATCATTTTGGTTGGTATGATTCCATTTATGATGACGATTTAGGCCGAGATGTGATGCCCGAAGTTATCGAACGATTTAGAAATGAAGGATTAAATGTAGAAGGACAAGAGACAAGCTGGGCGCAAACTTATCAAAATATGCGGTTGATTGTCCAAAATTTCCCAACGCATCTACCAAATAACTATCTAGAGTATTATTTGTATCCGAATTTGGCGGTCGAACAAGCGGATAAAGAATATACGCGCGCCAATATGATTATGGATGGTCGTTTGAAAAAAATAAAAGAAACAGTGAAAAATATTCAAAATCAAGAAAACTTAGATCAAATCAATTACGAAAGTAGTGAACATGGACAGTATATCGTAGATATCGCTGTTTCTATTTTACACAATAAAAATGACCGTTTTATGCTTATTGTTCCGAATAAAGGATCTATTCCAAACTTGCGAGAGGATGCAGTTGTTGAGGTGCCCTGTTATGTCAATGCCAATGGCGTGGAACCTATTTCGTTAAGATTTGATATTCCCGATTTTCATAAAGGATTGATGGAAGCACAAGTGGCTTCGGAAAAATTACTAGTGGATGGTTTCTACGAAAATTCTTATCAGAAAGTCTTAGAAGCTTTCACATTAAACCAATCTGTCCCGAATGCAGATGTCGCTAAGAAAATATTGGATGAGTTTATTGAAGTAAACGGTGATCATTGGGTGGAGTTAAACTAATAACCTTACATTTTTTGAGAAGGGAGAATAAGATGAGTTTATTAATTATTAATGCCGATGATTTTGGTTATAGTACTGGAGTTAATTATGGAATTTTACATTCTTATCAACAAGGTATTTTAACTTCAACCACCATGATAACCACCATGCCGGGATTTGAAGAAGGGGTGAAATTAGCAGAAGAGAATCCTGGATTAGGTATTGGTGTCCATTTGTCATTAACTTGTGGGAAACCATTAAGAGAAGATGTTCCATCTTTAATTCAATCAAATGGGCAGTTTCATCAACTTTCATTTTACGAAGAGGATTTTAAAATTGACCTAGATGAACTTTATAAAGAATGGAAAGAACAAATTGAAAGAGTCGTAAAAAGAGGGATCAAGCCAACGCATTTAGACAGCCACCATCATGTGAATAGCCTATCTCCAATTACAGAGGTGTTCATCCAGTTGGCTAAAGAATATGACTTACCTGTACGTAATAATTTTGATGTACCAACTGATATTCTTACGACTAAAAGATTCAACACATCGTTTGACTTAATTGGTATGACGAAAGAAACTTGGAAACCAATGGAACTAAAGAATATTGTTCAAGAATGCCAAATGTTTGGAGAGGTTGAAGCGATGTGTCATCCCGGTTATGTCGATCAGGTACTTTTAGCCAATTCAAGTTTAAGGGACAGCCGAGCAGTTACGGTAGCTGAACTGTCGAGGAGTGATTACGCAAACATACTGAAAGAAAATGATATTCAATTAGGTACTTATTCAGATTTATAGAAGATTTATGGAATGATTAAATGAGCATTATGGTGTTAAGTCAAGAGAATAGATTATAAAATGACAACCTATTTTCATAAAAAAGGGTGCACTG
>NZ_BAAADA010000065.1:0-3080 GCF_039522005.1 Alkalibacterium indicireducens | reverse complement strand
AGCTGATTAATCTAAATAATCCTTATGATGTAAAGGATAGAACGGAGTTCTTAAGGGTGCGAAACTTGAGTTAAGTACCCTATAATTGTCTAATGACTCTGTTGATCACAATCATGACAGAATACGAGGAGGAAACAAATGAATTATCATGTATCAATTAGTGGAAGTGATCAGGCTATAGGAACAGCTGACCAGCCTTTCCGTACCATTTCTCAAGCTGCAGCCCTGGCCATGCCTGGTGATACCGTTACCGTCCATGCAGGCGTGTACCGTGAATGGGTCAATCCCGCAAATGGTGGAACCGTCGATCATCGAATCGTCTACAAAGCAGCTGGAGATGGCGAAGTCGTCATTACTGGAGCAGAGCGCTTGACAGACTGGACAGACGAAGGTGATCAGGTCTGGAGTACATTGGTCCCTAACAGCCTATTTTCCGCAAGACACCCTTTTAAAGAAGAACTAAGTGGCGACTGGCTTTTTGACGGCGCTTTTACGGCTCACCTCGGTGAAGTATGCCTCGACGGTCAGTCGCTTTATGAATGTGAGAAAGTAGAGCACGTACATAAGCCTGAAGTCTGGTCGGAAGCCAAGTACTCAGAAGCTTCTCTGCTCAAATGGACAGCTGAAGTCGATTCTAAAACGACTAAGATCTGGGCTAATTTTGGTGGGAAAGATCCGCGCGAAGAAAATGTCGAAATCAGCGTGCGTCCGCACTGTTTCTGGCCGGAAAAACCGGGTCTTGATTATATAACGGTCAGCGGATTCACTCTGTGTCAGGCCTCTCCTCAGTGGGCAGCGCCAACTGAATTTCAGGAGGGACTGATCGGAACACACTGGAGTAAAGGATGGATCATCGAAAACAACGTGATCAGCGAGTCCAAGAACGTCGGGATCAGTCTTGGCACTGCCATCGGGACTGGGCACACTAGAGACGGTGACAATCACAGTAAAGGTGGGACCCAGCGTGAACAGGAAGTAATTCTGAGAGCTTTGCGATCCGGCTGGGATAAGGACCGTGTCGGTAGTCATATTGTCCGCAACAATGTGATTCACGACTGTGAACAGGCTGGAATTGTCGGCCATATGGGTGCAGCCTTCAGCAGCATTTATCAGAATAAGATTTACAATATCCACCACAAGCGTATCCGACACGGTGCTGAAGTAGGAGGCATCAAGCTTCATGCTGCTTTGGACACTCAAATCAGTGACAATAAGATATACAGTTCCTACCGTGGCCTCTGGCTTGACTGGCAGGCACAAGGAACTCGAATCAGCCGTAATCTGTTTTTCGACAATCTATCAGAAGATTTATTTGTTGAAGTCTGTCATGGCCCATATTTAGTTGATCACAACCTGTTCCTGTCTCCAATGAATTTCAGAAACACGGCTCAAGGTGGTGCTTTTGTCCATAATTTGTTTGCCGGACAATTTGTCGTTCAGTCCGAACTGTCGCGAACGACACCTTACCATTTCCCGCATGAGACAGCCATGGCTGGATATTCTAATATTAGTGGTGGAGATGACAGATACTACAATAACCTTTTCTTAGGGAATGAAGAGACAAACAAAGAGCCTGTGCCTATCACCTTCTTTGAGCATCTTCCGCTTAAAGAAAGAGAAGAAACAGAGGGCAGTGGTGCTGTAATGGATGGTATACCTGAAGATTCAATCTGCTACCTGCATCCAGTCGGGCTTGGCGGATACAACGACCATCCCGATGCAAAAGATAAGCCGTGGTGGCAGTACACTAAAGAGGAAATGGCTGAACTTGGAGATGCCGAAAATAATATTCTGGTCGGTAATGCCGTGCTCCCTGTCGCTATGGGAGGAAACGTATACCTGAACAACGCTGTTTCTAGCAGCCACGATCCTCATGCTCCTTCTTCTGAACAGAAAGGAATCGATATTTCAATCGATCAGAATGAAGGTAAAGTAAGTGTCAAAGTAAACGATCCGGACTTGCTTCGTGCTGCTTCTTCCATGGTGGCTACAACCGATCTTCTCGGAAAAGCATATCATGCCGATATGTCTTTCGAGCAGCCTGATAGATCACCGTATCGCTTCGATTCGGACTTTTTCGGACACCGGAGACCTGATGCTGGACTGACAGCCGGTCCATTTGAACTGGAAAAGAAAGCTTCTGCAGAATTTGATGTTTAAATAGTTTTTAAAGAATCAGACAGCACATTTGTCTGGTTCTTTTTTTATTAATACAATAAGATTATTGACTTCCACTCCACTAGAACGATTGATTATGCTATTATGTAATAAATTATATGCTAGGATGGTCATGATATGTATGCAAAAGTAATTAACCTTTCCAATCGACTCATTACCTATACGGTGTATGCCATCTACCCTGTAATCATCGTGGTACTATTATTCTCAGGTGACTCCAGATTCTGGCGCGTGCTGCTGGGGCCGCTTATCTCCTTTGTACTGGTGAGCCTGTTACGACGCTTTATCGATGCCCCCCGACCCTATGAGGTTACTAGCAAGGCACCTATTCTAAATAAAGATACTAAAGGCCAATCGTTTCCTAGTCGCCATGTCTTTTCAGTTTTCGTGATCGCCTCCACCCTCTATTTTATATCCCGTCCACTGGGAGTCTTTCTCATGCTGATCGGATGCGTGCTGGCCGTCCTGCGTGTTATTGGCGGCGTCCATTATCCGAGAGATGTGATTGCTGGAGCAATTATCGGGATATTGTCCGGTGTGTTGGGATTTCTTCTTTAGTATAGATTATCAGACGAGGCAAGTTTACCCATATCTGACTCACTTTGAGTATAAAAATGGAGGTGTTCGTACTTATCTTAAGTACATCCCCTCCATTTTTAATATTATTTAAATGCTCTGTTCTAAGGCAGACTGACCTTCCTTTTCAGCTAAGTGTGACTGACTTATCGAAAGCAGAACCTAGTTGAGCCAATTTCATAATTATTTGTCGTGTTTAACACCTGATAAATCAACTTTTTTAAAACATAGAAAAAAGGAACCCCCCCATATGGCACAATTAGGTTGTCGACTAAGACACGTACTCCAGGAGGGATTCCTTATGTCCATTATACAACAACCCACTT
>NZ_BAAADA010000064.1:0-4129 GCF_039522005.1 Alkalibacterium indicireducens | reverse complement strand
TCGCCTTTTCTCTCTTTCTTTCTGTCAGATTTGTATACGTTTCCTTATTTTACCTTTGCTGGAGACATTTGGCAAGAAAAAAAGGCAATGTGATCCAGCAGTGTATTCACGTCTGCTGGATCACATTGCCTTTTTTCGCCTCTTTTTTATCGGTATAGAATGCTTTTCTACACTCAACCGGTCAGCATGTTTCTGACCATCTACTGCATTATAATCACTCAATACAACTTTAGCGCCTTTATCAAGGAACGCTTCTACTGTAGCCAGACCGATTCCTGATGCGCCACCCGTAATGACTGCCACCTTGCCTTTTAAATCGAACATCCAACACACATCCTTATTCGTATTTTATTTCACAAACTCATTATACTATACCTGAATACATAATCAAGAGAAAGTGCTTACATTATTAATGTATCAAGGAAAGTTCAGAAAATGATGAATAATAGATACGATTGAATTACTTTAGAACAATACCTCCCATCATTTTGAAATGCTAGTTCCCTGTCATTTAGTCACTGTGCACAAAACGCTTACACTGATTTTGTGCACGTTTACATAGTGGGAGAAAAACGTTTCCATTACAATAGGTATTGTCAACTAATCAATGAATTTGATTCATTCTTACTGAGAATCAATATAATCTTAAACAGGAAAGGTGATTACCTATGGTAGAAATGGCAATGAAGAATATTTATAAACGTTACGACAACTCAGATGATTTTGCGGTATCTGATTTTGATATGAGAGTTAAAGACCGCGAATTTATCGTATTCGTTGGACCTTCTGGTTGTGGTAAATCCACTACACTTCGTATGATCGCAGGACTTGAAGAAATCACTGACGGAGAACTTTGGATCGGCGACACGATGATGAATGATGTCGCACCTAAAGACCGTGACATCGCGATGGTGTTCCAGAACTACGCGCTGTACCCGCACATGACTGTATTTGACAATATGGCATTTGGTCTTAAACTACGTAAATATAAAAAAGATGAGATTAAAGACCGTGTGGAAAATGCGGCAAGCATATTAGGGCTGACTGATTTTCTAGACCGTAAACCAGCTGCACTATCTGGTGGACAGCGTCAGCGTGTAGCTCTAGGACGTGCGATCGTTCGTGATGCTAAAGTATTCCTGATGGATGAACCTCTGTCAAACTTGGATGCTAAGCTGCGTGTAGCCATGCGTGCTGAAATTGCAAAACTTCACCAGCGTCTGAACACAACTTCAATCTACGTTACACATGACCAGACTGAAGCGATGACAATGGCTGACCGCATCGTTATCCTGAAAGACGGATTCATCCAGCAAATCGGAACACCTAAAGAAGTATATGACACCCCTGTTAACATTTTCGTTGGTGGGTTTATTGGATCTCCTGCGATGAACTTCTTTGATGTCACTCTTCAAGGGAACAAAATTTCCAACGGAGACGGATTAACCGTCGAAGTGCCTCAAGGGAAACTGAAAACTCTTAGCGATAAAGGATACAAAGATGGAGCTAAACTTGTATTTGGTATCCGTCCTGAAGACATCAAGAGTGAGCAGGTTGCACTGGATGCTTCTCCTGGAACAGTTGTAACATCTAAAGTAACTGTTTCTGAGCTTCTAGGTGCTGAAACAATGCTTTACTCACAAGTCGGCTCTCTTGAGTTTATCGCTCGAGTTGATGCTCGTGACTACCACAGACCTGGTGAGAATGTGGACTTGGCCTTCGATATGGGTAAATCACACTTCTTCGATCCAGAAACTACTAACGTTATCCGTTAAGACGAGGTAAGGTTGGTCAACTAAATACGCCCCCTTTTTTCCTCTCTGAATTACATATAATGTGTAATCAGAGAGGTTTTTTTTAGTATATAAACTGGTCGTTTATAAAGCAGCAAGTTTAGTGTAAAATAGACTTATTACACTATCAACTGAAGGTATGGAAAGGGGTCAGCAATCTGTTTCAGTTTAATTGAAGAAACAGGAGATATTATGACTAGGATTAGAGGATTTGAAATTGTAGATAAGTATAAAGATCAGGGACTGAGTCTGCCTAAACGGGCAACAAAAGGATCTGCAGGGTATGATTTGACGGCTTCTCAGGATATTGTCATTCCGTCAGTATTTAAGGCTATGCAGGCAGGGAATTTTGAAGGAAACCCGGTTGGTTCCACACTTATTCCGACAGGTGTCAAGGCGTATATGCCTGAAAATGAGTACCTGCTTCTGGCGAACCGCTCGAGCAATCCGATGAAGCGGCAGCTGGCTGTACCTAATGGCATTGGGGTCATCGATTCGGACTATTACAATAACGACGGCAATGAGGGCGAAATTTTTGTTCAGATCATTAATTATGGCCTTGAAGATGTAGAGATCAAAAAAGGTGAACGAATTGCTCAGGGGATTTTCACTCAATACGAAACAGCAGATCAGGAAACAGATGACTTTTCAGTACGTACAGGCGGATTTGGATCAAGCGGAAGATAATTTCAGGCTGAAGGAGTTAATAGATTGGCAAAGAAGAAAGCAACGGTATTTGTATGTCAGAACTGCGGATATGAATCACCCAAGTATCTAGGGAAGTGTCCCAGCTGCGGCTCATGGAATCAGATGGTCGAAGAGAAGCTGCCGGATAAGACTGACAGCCGAAGCAGAGTGACGATCAGTGGAAAAACTTCCAAGGCTGAGCCGATCACTGACATTACAATCGAAAAGGAAGAACGGGTCAAGACTGACCTGACAGAATTCAACAGAGTCTTAGGCGGAGGAGTCGTTCCAGGATCGCTCGTGCTGATCGGTGGAGATCCGGGAATCGGAAAATCGACTTTGCTGCTTCAGGTTTCTGCTCAGTTGAACCAGAATGGCGGAAAGGTCCTGTATGTATCAGGAGAGGAAAGTGCCTCTCAGATTAAGATGCGGGCTGAACGGCTCGAGCTGCGAGGTTCCGACTTTTATCTGTATGCTGAAACGGAAGTCAGTGCCATTCAGGAGACGATTGAAGAATTGAAGCCGGATTATGTGGTCATTGACTCGATCCAGACCATGCATCATGCCGGAATCGACAGTGCGTCCGGAAGTGTGTCACAGGTCAGGGAGTCGACGTCGACTTTAATGCAGATCGCCAAGATGAATGACATTGCGATTTTCATTGTCGGACACGTGACCAAGGAAGGGGCGATCGCCGGTCCACGTATGCTCGAGCATATGGTGGATACGGTGCTTTACTTTGAAGGCGAACGGCATCACACCTTCCGTATCTTACGTGCTGTCAAGAACCGTTTCGGCTCGACCAATGAGATAGGAATCTTTGAAATGAAAAATGGCGGACTGGAAGAAGTGCTCAATCCTTCCCAGCTCTTCCTGGAAGAAAGACTGTCCGGAGCAACTGGGTCAGCTGTCGTTGCTGCGATGGAAGGGACCCGGCCGATCCTGGTCGAGATTCAGTCTCTGATTTCTCCGACAGTATTCGGTAATGCTAAACGAACGGCAAGCGGGCTGGATTATTCACGTGTGTCGCTGATCATGGCTGTACTGGAAAAGCGTGCAGGTCTGCTTCTTCAGAATCAGGATGCCTACCTTAAAGCGGCAGGTGGCGTTAAACTGGACGAACCGGCAATCGATCTGTCCATTGCCATCAGTATTGCTTCAAGCTACAAGGAAAAAGAGACGCGTCCGACCGACTGCTTCATTGGAGAAATTGGGCTGACCGGAGAAATCCGTCGCGTCTCTAAAATTGATCAGCGGGTGAATGAGGCTGCCAAGCTTGGATTCAAACGGGTTTTTCTACCGAAAAACAATATGGACGGCTGGGACTTCCCTGAAAATATAGAAATTATAGGATGTACGACACTTGCTGATGCAATCAGACGCGCTTTTTCTTAAATTGAAAAAGCGCCATGCGTCAGTTTCAGCTGATCAGCTGTTATACTAGACTAATAGACAAAATAAAGGTAACTCCCAATAATCTATGAAAAATTATGTTTCCCAAATTTCTCGTTGCTCGTATGATGATTTCTGTCGATGAAGGTAATATAATCCAATCATTGTCTGGATTATACAGCTTTATAACAGATCCAGTAAAGCAACGAGAAGTATAAGAAGGCATGTTTAAAAAACTTCGTTTTTTTGAAGTTTTT
>NZ_BAAADA010000063.1:0-11780 GCF_039522005.1 Alkalibacterium indicireducens | reverse complement strand
TTGTTTTAGTGAACTTCATTTTATCAGATTAAGGGGGGAAGAGGTGCCTTTTTGTATTTTAATTGATAGAGCAACGATAGTTGCATTAAAACAACACGAAAAAACAAAAAAATTGGTAATTACTCTCTGGCTACAGGAGGAGAATAATGGAAACTAAAAATGCAGCAGTAACAAGAAAAAAGGAAAGACGGAGTGACCTGTACCGGAAACTGGGTCCGCTGATTGCGCTGATCGTACTGATGCTTATCGTAACAGTACTGAATGTCAACTTTATCAGGCCGGCAAATCTGCTTAACTTGTTAAGACAGGTATCGGTCAATGCACTAATTGCCTTTGGTATGACATTTGTCATTATCACTGGAGGAATCGACTTGTCAGTTGGGTCGACCTTGGCTTTGTCCAGTGCACTGACAGCCGGGATCATTGCCATCGGTGTCCCACCAGTTCTCGCGATAGTAACCGGACTGCTTATTGGAGCATTCCTCGGCATGATCAATGGGCTGCTCATAACTAAAGGGAATGTGGCACCATTTATTGGAACGCTGGCAACAATGACTATATATAGAGGATTGACTCTCGTTTACACAGAAGGAAACCCGATTACAGGGTTCGGCGGCGGATTTGCCTTCCAGTTCTTCGGTAGAGGATACCTGTTCGGCATTCCTTTCCCTGTCATCATCACAACAGCTGCCTTCATTATCCTATTCGTCATTCTTCACAAGATGACATTCGGGCGTAAGACATTTGCTATCGGAGGAAATGAGCAGGCAGCATACATTGCCGGGATCAAATCAGATCGTGTAAAAACTATGGTTTATGCGATTTCAGGAATGATGTCAGCCCTGGCTGGACTGATTCTGACTTCACGTCTGAATTCAGCTCAACCAACGGCAGGAACAGCTTATGAACTGGATGCTATTGCGGCAGTCGTTATTGGGGGAACAAGTCTGGCAGGTGGAAAAGGACGGATCGTAGGCACACTGATTGGTGCACTGATTATCGGAACATTGAATAACGGATTGAACTTGCTGGGGGTTTCAAGTTTTTATCAGCAAGTGGTTCGAGGGATCGTCATCATCATTGCGGTACTATTGGATAGAAAAAATAAGAAAACATAAAATGGAGGAATTACAATGAAAAAACTTATCGGATTACTCTCACTATCAGCAGTTCTGGCACTAAGTGCATGTGGAGCAGCCACACTTGAAGGAGACCAGGCAGGAGATAACGGGGAAGTGGAAGAACTGGCGGCTGAAGACATTACCATCGGTCTTTCAATCTCAACGTTGAACAATCCTTTCTTCGGAGATCTGCAGCGGGGCGTGGTTGAAGCAGCTGAAGAGAACGGATCAACTGTCCGTTCTGTAGACGCACAAGATGATACAGCAACTCAGATCAATGGCATCGATGACCTCATTCAGCAAGGTGTGGATATTTTACTGATCAACCCTGTAGACTCTGATGCGATTACACCAGCCATCGAGTCAGCCAATTCTGCGGGGATTCCTGTCATTACAATCGACCGTTCCAGTGAAGGCGGAGATGTTCTGACGTTCATCGCTTCAGATAACATAGAAGGTGGCGAAATGGCGGCTGAATTTATCATTGATCTTGTGGGTGAAGATGCTGATGTTGTACAGCTTGAAGGCGTTCCTGGCGCATCTGCGACTAACGAACGTGGAGAAGGATTCATGAACGTGGCTAATGACCGTCTGAACGTTGTGGAAAGCCAGTCAGCAAACTTCAACAGATCTGAAGGTCTGACTGTAATGGAAAATATTATCCAGTCCTATTCAGATATCGAAGCCGTTTTTGCTCAAAACGATGAAATGGCTCTAGGTGCGTTAGAAGCACTGGAAGCAGCCGGTATGACTGATGTCATTGTCGTCGGATTCGATGGAAACGATGATGCGCTGGCAGAAATCGAAGCTGGTCGACTGGACGCAACTATTGCACAGCAACCTTATGAAATGGGAACGATTGCTGTAGACACGGTCTACGACTACTTCTCAGGCGGTACGATCGATGAAGAAATCGGCGCACCACTTGAACTGATCAGTGCGGAATAAAGAAAGTCTATAAAAGTACCCGTTCTATATGAGCGGGTACTTTTACATAATAAAGAAAATTTAAACGAACTCATTGTTTGACCTTCTTTGACCTTTGGTGTATAATCTTTTTAGATTCATTTAAGGTTTTAAGTGTGCTACACTAATTGTGATTGAATTATAGGAGGAAGTTATATGAATTTAGTACCTACAGTTATAGAACAATCTCCACGTGGTGAACGTGCGTATGACATTTATTCACGTCTATTAAAAGACCGCATCATCATGCTGGGTGGAGCCATCGACGATCAAGTCGCAAACTCTGTTATCGCACAGCTTTTATTCCTAGACGCACAGGACCCTGAAAAAGATATTTACCTGTACATCAACTCGCCAGGTGGAAGTGTAACTGCCGGACTAGCTATTTACGATACAATGAACTTCATTAAAGCGGATGTTCAGACTATCGCTATCGGACTGGCAGCTTCAATGGGAAGTTTCCTGCTAGCTGCCGGTGAAAAAGGGAAACGATTTGCTTTACCAAATGCTGAAGTCATGATTCACCAGCCTTTAGGTGGAGCGCAAGGTCAGGCAACTGAAATTGAAATCGCTGCTAAACACATCTTGAGAACACGTGACCGCTTGAATAAAATTCTGGTTGAGCGTACTGGTCAGGATATGGAAGTCATTGAACGTGACACAGATCGTGATTTCTTCATGATGGCAGAAGAAGCCAAAGAGTACGGAATTGTAGATGAAATTATGGACAGCTTTGCTGACCTTACAGATAAATAAGAATGTGGAGACTCTGAACAGATTGTTCGGAGTCTTTTTTTTGACTCATACACAAACAGAGACTTAAACTACCACAAAGCCTACAGCTATTTTACAAAGGTTTTCGTACAATGCTTATGACTAGCCAAGTCTTTTTCACAAGAGTATACTGTAGAGAGTAGGGAAAATCTGAAGGGAGTGAGTGAATGGATACAAGCAAAATAAATGCTGATTCTGTAACTGTCAATGGCGGGCTCCATTTAGGGAGCAGAGAAGCTCCCATTAAAGTTGTGGAGTTTCTCAATCTCAAATGTCCATACTGTAAAGAGTGGTGGGAAAAAGGCACACCAGTCCTTGATAAGTACGTGGAGGACGGGAAAGTCGAACGGATCGTCAAGCTTTTTGACAAGGAAAAACCCGGATTGAGGAAAGGGAACATCCTTCATGCACATATAAACTATGAAGATAAAGAGACTGCTAGAAAAGATATTGATTATTATTTTGAAAACTTGCAGGACTGGGGCGGATTAGGCGAAGATGAAGTGGCGGAGTATGCCAAGTCTAAACGTGGAGCTGAGGAGCAGAACAATTCGGCCCACTCCAAGGCAGTCATTGAAGAAGCGGCTAAGGCTAATGTTACGCTGGTACCGACTGTATTCATTGAAGATTATATCTTTGATGAGCATATTACTGAAGAAGAACTGAAAAGCATTATAGAATCTAAACTGAAAAGAGATGAAGACAGGGAACCGAATGAATATTGACAGGACGTAAAATGTCCCGTCGATTTCATTTAATGGGTTGAAATCTGCCCCGCTTCTTGTTACACTGTATTTGTACGTGACGAAGAAAGATAGTTTCAGCTGTCTTGCTGAAAACTGGGCGAATATAGTATCGGGAAGGTGCCGTTTTAATATGCTGTCAGTTATTGAAAAAGTAGCACCCGGAACGCTTCATGTATTGAAGAGGCGTTACTATATCTTGAGCCATATTCAGAAATCAGCCCCCATCGGAAGACGTGCTTTGGCAGATCGACTCGGTTTTACTGAGAGAATTCTGCGTAAAGAAGTCGAGGTCCTGAGAAATCAGGGACTGATCAAGGCATCTACGCAGGGCATGGAATGCACACCGACAGGCATCACAGTGTTATATCAGCTGGATGAACTGATGGGACAGCACGTTCAGTCACAGGAAAAGGAAACCCGGTTGGCTAATGCATTAGGCATTCAACATTGCACGATCGTCATAGGCAATTCAGACAAGGATGAATCTAGTCTGATCGACATGGCAAGAGCTTCAATTGAAGTAATAGACTTTCTTCTGCCGGAAGGGCAGAGTACCGTAGCAGTTATGGGCGGGACAACGATGCTGGAAGTGGCGGAAGTCATGAATCAGCAGATCGGTCTGCACCGGGAACTTTTATTTGTACCGGCTCGCGGAGGTCTCGGTGAATCCGTTGATATACAGGCAAATGCCATTGCTGAGAACATGGCGAGAAAGACCGGTGGTAGGAGCAGAACCTTGTATGTACCAGAACATGTGCGTATGGAAACTTACTCGCTGCTGATGAAAGAGCCGGAAATCAAAGAAACTCTGGAAATTCTGGAGAATGCCTCGCTGGTTATCTACAGCATCGGCAATGCTCTTGAGATGGCCCAGAGAAGAGGAATGGATGAAGACACGCTCAAAGAGCTCATCGATAAAGGAGCAGTAGCTGAAGCGTTTGGAGAGTTTGTTGATCCAAAAGGAGACATCGTCTACAAATTGTCCCGAATCGGATTACAGTCCTCGAAATTACCAAGTATCCCTCATGTAGTCGCTGTTGCCGGAGGTCGTGAAAAAGCGAAGGCGATAAAGGCTCACATGAAAACTGTCCCTCCTCACACATGGTTAGTGACGGATGAGGCAGCCGCAAATGAGATTTTAAATGGGGGAAACCCTTTAAAATAAAAATATATTTATTTCCTAAGGAGGAAATTAGATTATGTCAGTAAAAGTTGCAATTAATGGTTTTGGACGTATCGGTCGTTTAGCTCTACGTCGTGTATTAGAAATGGATACAGAGTTAGAAGTAGTAGCAATCAACGATTTAACAGATAACAAGGACTTGGCGTATCTTTTAAAATATGATACAGCACAAGGTCGCTTCCCGCATGAAGTATCAGTTAAAGATGATGCATTAGTAGTTGGCGGAAAAGACATCAAAGTATTTGCAGAAAAAGACGCTAGCCAATTACCTTGGGGAGACCTAGGAATTGATATCGTACTTGAATGTACTGGATTCTACGTTTCTAAAGATAAGTCTCAAGCTCACTTAGATGCAGGAGCTAAACGTGTACTGATTTCTGCACCAGCTTCAGGCGATCTTAAAACAATCGTTTATGGTGTAAACCATGACACACTTACTTCAGACGATCAAATCGTATCAGCAGCGTCATGTACTACAAACTGTTTAGCACCAATGGTTAACGTACTGAACAACGAATTCGGAGTTGACCGTGGATTAATGAGCACTATTCACGCTTATACAGCTACTCAAGTATTGCAAGATGCACCAGGCGGACGTAAAAACCGTGCCGGAGCAGCTAACGCAATCCCAGCTTCTACGGGAGCTGCTAAAGCAGTAGGTAAAGTAATTCCAGCTGTTAACGGAAAAATTGACGGAACTGCAGTACGTATTCCAACAATTACTGGTTCAATGGTTGAATTATATTCTGTATTGAACAAAGAAGTTACTGTTGAAGAAGTTAACGCAGCAATGGAAAAAGCTTCATCAAGCGCTTACCTTTACACTGAAGATGAAATCGTATCTGCAGACGTAATTGGTGTGCCTGCTGGATCTATCTTTGATGCAACTCAAACTAAAATCATGGACAGCGACAACGGTCAATTAGTTAAAACTGTTGCTTGGTATGACAATGAATACGGATTTACTGGAAACATGGTTTCAACTTTAGAATACTTCGCTAGCCTTTAACGTAATTCCGAAAGAAGTCTCCCACTTCTAAGCGTATGGGTGCGAAGCACCAGTGAAAGTGGGAGATGAATTTCGGTCAAGCGATAGCTTGAAGTGGTTAATGTCATTCTCATTTGGTATACTTTATATATAGACGATAACCAAGTCTATATAGGCGACAACCAAGCCTACTGAGTATTCCTTGGCGTTAGCCAAGTAAAAGAAAACCTATGAGGCAGGGACTGCCTTTTGAGCCTACCCATATCCGATTCCTCTGTCTGCATGAAACCTGTGCAGACAAGAATGGAGTTCGTAGGAAGCCCCCACTTCAAAATCCGGAGGATTTAAGTGGTGGGTAGTTCACTATTCAGCGAATATCTAAGGATAGAAACAACTCTATTGTAAAGTAATAAATAAGCGGGGGAGCTAATACTCTACTATTTAAGAGGACACAACGATTGATGCGCAAGCAAAAAATTGGGCTGTTCAAACTGAATAAAGGGGATCGCGCTTCCCCCTTTTTTTGTGAAGTTATAGAGAAAGAGTCAACAGATTTAGTTTTCTAAACAGAAAGGTAGGACTTTACACATGGCAAAGAAGACAGTTAAAGATTTAGAATTAAGTGGCAAGAAAGTACTGGTCCGTGCTGATTTTAACGTACCGATGAAGGACGGAAAAATTACAAACGACAACCGTATCCAGGCAGCACTGCCAACCTTACAGTACATTCTTGAACAAGGCGGAAAAGTAATCGTCTTTTCTCACTTGGGACGCGTGAAGACCGAAGAAGATAAAGCTGGTCTATCAATGAAACCTGTATCTGAGCGTCTAGGTGAGTTACTCGGAAAAGATGTGAAGTTTGTTGCTCAAACTCGTGGAGAAGAGCTTGAAAAAGCAGTAGCTGAACTAGCTGACGGTGACGTACTGATGTTTGAAAACACACGGTTTGAAGATGTTGACGGTAAGAAAGAAAGCAAAAACGATCCTGAATTAGGTAAATACTGGGCAAGCCTAGGCGACGTTTACGTTAACGATGCATTTGGTACGGCTCACCGTGCTCACGCATCAAACGTAGGTATCGCGTCAAACCTTGAATCAGCTGTCGGATTCCTGGTTGAAAAGGAAATCAACTTCATCGGTGGCGCAGTCGATGAGCCTAAGCGCCCATTCGTTGCTATTTTAGGTGGAGCAAAAGTTTCAGATAAAATCGGCGTCATCGAAAACCTTATCGCTAAAGCTGACAAAGTTCTTGTCGGTGGGGGAATGACTTATACATTCTACAAAGCTTTAGGACACGACATCGGTAATTCATTAGTTGAGGAAGATAAAGTGTCTCTAGCTAAAGAACTGATCGACAAAGCTGGAGATAAGCTTGTCCTGCCTGTTGATTCTATCGTAGCTGCAGAATTCTCTAATGATGTTGAAACTGAAATAGTTGGAGAAAACATACCTGAAGGCAAGATGGGTCTGGATATCGGACCGAAAACAGTTGAACTGTTTGAAAACGAATTGAAAGATGCGAAGACTGTTGTATGGAATGGACCAATGGGTGTGTTCGAAATGAGCAACTTCGCTCAAGGTACAATCAAAGTCTGTGAAGCACTGGCAAAACTTGAAGATGCTACAACGATCATCGGTGGCGGAGACTCTGCGACTGCTGCTCAGCAGCTTGGATTTGAAGAAGACTTCAGTCACATCTCAACAGGTGGCGGAGCTTCACTGGAATACCTTGAAGGAAAAGAACTTCCAGGTATCGCAGCTATTTCAGACAAATAATTTACTAAAAGCAAGATAAGCCGTTTTGACCTTCACAAAAATAGGGAATGACGCCTAATGAGCAAACTGCGCAATGGCTCATTCTTCATTTTTGTGCGAGGTCAGGCTTGGATTGCTGGATAATAAAAGCAAGATAAGCCGTTTTGAACAGATGAGCAGAGTGACTGATCTGAGCATTGACGGTGAGTGATTCAAAAGGTAAGAAACATTCCCTGAACTACACAAGAGAAAGAAGGACGATAGAATGCGTAAACCAATTATCGCTGGTAACTGGAAAATGAACAAGACATCGACTGAAGCGGCAACGTTCATCGATGCTGTTAAAGGAAACATCCCTTCAGCAGACAAAGTAGATGCTGTAATAGGCGCACCAAGTCTATTTCTTCAAAGCCTGATCGATTTAACAGTAGATACTGAACTTAAGATCGCTGCACAGAACTGTCACTTTGAAGACGAAGGTGCATTTACAGGCGAAATCAGCCCTAAAGCGCTTGAAGATATCGGGGTGGCTTATGTGATCATCGGTCACTCAGAACGTCGTGAATTGTTCCATGAAACGGATGAAGACATCAACAAAAAAGCACATGCAGTAATCCGCCACAACATGGTACCAATCATCTGTGTGGGTGAAACACTTGAGCAAAAAGAAGCAGGACAGACTAACGACCTGGTTTCCGGTCAAGTAGAAGCAGCTCTTAAAGGCTTAAGCGCTGACCAGGTAAGCAATCTAGTTATTGCCTATGAGCCAATCTGGGCTATCGGTACAGGTAAAACAGCGACAGCTGAAGATGCTAACGATACGATTTCAGTTGTTCGTCGTACTGTAGCTGACTTGTATTCACAAGATGTAGCAGATGCTGTTCGTATCCAGTACGGTGGATCAGTAAAACCTGCAAACATTAAAGAATTAATGGCACAACCGGATATCGATGGTGCATTAGTTGGTGGAGCAAGCCTGGAAGCAGATTCTTTCCTGCAATTACTGGAGGCGGCTGAATAAATGAGCAAAGCACCTGTAGCCATCATTATCCTTGATGGATTCGGATGGAGAGAAGAAGAGTACGGTAATGCCGTAGCACAAGCTGAGAAACCAAACTTCGACCGTTACTGGAATGAGTATCCGCACAACACGATGCAGGCTTCAGGGCTTGCTGTCGGGCTGCCGGAAGGTCAGATGGGGAACTCAGAAGTTGGGCATACCAATATTGGAGCAGGACGTGTGGTATATCAAAGTATTACACGTATCGACAAGGCCATTGCTGACGGTGAATTTGAAACGAATGAAGCCTTCAACGGTGCGATCGATCATGTCAAAGATAACGATTCTGCGCTGCATCTGTTCGGTCTAGTATCGGACGGAGGCGTTCACAGTCATCAGCGTCACCTGACTGCTTTGATCGAAGCAGCTAAGAACAAAGGAGTCGACAAAGTGTACATCCATGCATTCACTGATGGACGTGACGTTGCTCCAGATTCTGCTGCTCGCTTCATCGACGAGCTTCAGACAATCGTTAACGATTTAGGTGTCGGTGAAATCGCAACAATTTCTGGTCGTTTCTATGCAATGGACAGAGATACGCGCTGGCCACGTGTCAAACGTGCATACGATGCGATCTTCCACGGTGAAGGCGTAAAAGCGACCGATCCGGTGGAAGCCGTAAAAGCTAGTTATGCTAACGACACAATGGACGAATTCATTGAACCGATCGTGATTGAAAAGGACGGCAAACCTGTTGCGACAGTAAACGACAATGATGCGATTCTATTCTTCAATTTCCGACCTGACCGTGCGATACAATTGTCCCGTGCGATTACAGAACCGGACTTTGATGAATTCGATCGTGGAAACGTGCCGTCAAACATCAAATTTGTTACCTTTACTCAGTATACTTCTGACATGGCAGCGGACATCATGTTCCCGCCTGTATTCCTGAAAAACGTGATCGGACAAGTATTGTCTGATAATGGATTGAACCAGCTGCGTATCGCTGAAACGGAAAAATACCCACACGTGACATTCTTCATGAATGGCGGAACAAATGATGAGTTCCCAGGAGAAAAACGTATCCTGATTCCATCACCTCAGGTGGAAACGTATGACTTAAAACCTGAAATGAGTGCTTATGAAGTCACTGATGCACTGGTTGAAGATATCAAGAACGACAAGCATGATGCCATCATCCTGAACTATGCCAACCCGGATATGGTTGGACACTCAGGTATGCTGGATAAAACGATTGAAGCAATCGAAGCTGTAGATGAGAACCTCGGCCGAGTAGTGGATCTGATTCATGAAAAAGGCGGAACAGCAATCATCTTTGCGGACCACGGGAATGCAGATACTGAACTGACTCCTGAAGGTAATCCGCACACAGCGCACACGACAGTCCCTGTTCCAGTCATCGTGACGAAAAAAGGTGTCACTTTAAGAGGCGACGGCAAACTAGCTGATGTGGCTCCAACGATGCTTGATCTTTTAGGTATTGATAAACCGGAAGAAATGACTGGCGAAAGCTTGATCCAGAAATAACTGACTGATTTTAACCTGTTCTTTTATGAGGACATTTAAAATAAATTAACCAACCCTATTCCAGGAAATGGAAGAGGAAAATTAAAGGAGAGAAAACAAATGCCATTTATTACAGACGTTATTGCACGCGAAGTTCTTGATTCACGTGGTAACCCAACAATCGAAGTAGAAGTCATCACAGAATCAGGTGCATTCGGCCGCGGTATGGTTCCTTCAGGAGCTTCAACTGGTGAGCACGAAGCCGTTGAACTACGTGACGGAGACAAAGACCGTTACCTTGGTAAAGGTGTCACTAAAGCTGTGGACAACGTAAACGAAACGATCGCTGACGCAATCATCGGTATGGACGTACGTGACCAGATGGGAATCGACAAAGCGTTAATCGAACTTGACGGTACACCAAACAAAGGTAAACTGGGAGCTAACGCAATCTTAGGCGTATCTATCGCTGTTGCACGTGCTGCTGCAGACTACCTTGACCTTCCACTATACCGTTACCTTGGAGGAACAAACACTAAAGTATTGCCAACTCCAATGATGAACATCGTTAACGGTGGATCTCACTCTGACGCACCTATCGCATTCCAGGAGTTCATGGTCCTACCAGTTGGCGCACCAACACTCAAAGAAGCTTTACGTTGGGGAGCAGAAATCTTCCACGCACTTAAAGCGATCCTTAAAGACCGTGGTCTTGAAACATCTGTTGGTGACGAAGGTGGATTCGCTCCTAAGTTCGAAGGAACTGAAGACGGAGTAGAAACAATTCTAGAAGCTATCAAGAAAGTTGGACTTGAGCCTGGTAAAGATGTATTCTTAGGATTCGACTGTGCAGCTTCTGAATTCTACGAAGACGGTGTTTACAACTATGCTAAATTCGAAGGCGAAAACGGTGCGAAACGTAACGCTGAAGAACAAGTAGACTACCTTGAAGAATTAGTAAACAAGTACCCAATCATCTCAATCGAAGATGGTATGGATGAAAACGACTGGGACGGATGGAAACTATTAACTGAACGCTTAGGCGACAAAGTTCAATTAGTTGGTGACGACTTATTCGTTACAAACACTGAAATCCTTAAACGTGGTATCGACAACGATACAGCGAACTCTATCTTAATCAAAGTAAACCAAATCGGTACGTTGACAGAAACATTCAACGCTATTGAAATGGCTAAAAAAGCTGGATACACTGCTGTTATCTCTCACCGCTCTGGTGAAACTGAAGATGCAACAATTTCTGACATCTCAGTAGCACTTAACGCTGGACAAATCAAAACTGGTTCATTATCACGTACTGACCGTATTGCAAAATACAACCAGTTACTAAGAATCGAAGATCAATTAGGCGACCTAGCTGTTTACGAAGGTATTGACGCTTTCTACAACTTAGCTGACAAATAATCAGATCAAAAAAAGACGCTGGAGGGCTTAACCCTTCAGCGTCTTTTACATGATAGACATTACATCTATAGAACGAACGTCACTAATTCACGGCCATGAGTCAGCTGAAGCATGCTGATCTGACATAATAGGTTTGAATTTACCCTTTTTACGTAAATAAAATTTTGGAAGTGCCAAATATAGACAAACAAGCTCGTTTAATACTTGTTTTTATGTATTTTTTAAAAAATAAGCACACAAATTGAACGCCCCATAAGCGCGTTTTAAAAATTATTCAATTACTTCATTCATAATA
>NZ_BAAADA010000062.1:0-5897 GCF_039522005.1 Alkalibacterium indicireducens | reverse complement strand
CATTCTTTCAAACAGTTAATCAATCAACTAAGTTAAGAACAATTCTTAACTACAAACTTATTATACGAGGAGGGTACTGAAAGGACTTGAAATTACAAGAGAATTTAGATACACTTCAAGTCACTACTTTCAGTAGATGTTCGATATGGAAAATCAGAATATGACGGATATTATTGAAGCTTATTTAAAGAAAGTGCTGCAGCAGCAGGATCAGGTAGAAATCAGACGAAGTGAAATAGCACAATTATTCGACTGCGTCCCTTCTCAGATCAATTATGTCATCAACACACGCTTCACGATCCAGAAAGGATATCTGGTGGAAAGTAAACGAGGCGGCGGGGGATATATCCGAATTATAAAAGTTCAGGTACTAGATGATCTTGATATGTTGAATACTATGATAGAAATCATTGGAGACAGCATATCTGAAAAGGATGCAAAATCTGTTGTACAGAAATTATATGAAGACGATATTATCACTAAAAGAGAAGCAAAACTCATGCTTGTTGCCATGGATAAATCCTTATATACCGGTGAAAGAGCGATAGACAATCGTCTACGATCAAATCTATTACGAACGATGTTAGTCAATTTGAAGTATGAAGAGCCAAACAAACGAAAGGCGGACCACACATGAATGAACTATTTACAGAAAAAGCCAAGAAAGCCTTACTGATCGCTCAGGAAGAAGCGCAATCTTTCCGCCATAGAACTGTTGGAACAGAGCATCTTTTATTGGGACTTATTATTGAAGAAGATGGGATTGCAGGTAAGACATTAAGAGAACTGACAATAACAGAAGAAGATATTAGAGAAGAAATTGAACACCTATCAAGTTACGGGCCTGAGCAAACTCTGCCTAAAAACGCAATACTGCCTTATTCACCTAGAGCTAGACAGATTATAAAGTATGCTACGGATGAAGCCAGACGAATGAAACGGCCGTTAGTCGGAACTGAACATCTGCTGCTAGGTCTTCTCAGAGATGAAGAAATTTTATCAGCGAAAATTCTGAATAACCTTGATGTGAATCTGGCCAAAGCCCGACAGCTTGTGCTCAAGAAATTAGGGGCTCAGGATAAAAATGGAAAAAGCAGAGCAGGCAGCAGACGTCCGGGTAAAACGCAGCAATCTGCCTCTGGCGGAACCCCTACACTCGATTCTCTAGCACGTGATCTGACTCAGCAGGCTAGAGACAACAGATTGGATCCTATCGTAGGACGAAACAAGGAAGTCAGACGAATTATTCAGATACTAAGCAGACGCACCAAGAACAATCCTGTTCTTGTAGGGGATCCTGGAGTAGGTAAAACAGCAATAGCAGAAGGTTTAGCACAAAAAATTATTGCAAATGAAGTTCCGCCAGTACTTCAGAATAAGCGTCTGATGACTCTGGACATGGGGTCATTAGTTGCAGGAACGAAGTATCGTGGTGAATTCGAAGAACGTATGAAGAAAATAATTGACGAAATTTATCAGGATGGAGAAGTCATTCTATTTATTGATGAATTACACACGCTGATTGGTGCTGGAGGAGCAGAAGGTGCCATCGATGCGTCCAATATTCTTAAACCTGCACTAGCACGTGGTGAACTCCAGACGATTGGTGCAACAACACTAGATGAATACCAGAAGCATATTGAAAAAGATGCTGCACTTGAAAGACGATTTGCATCTATTCATGTCGACCCGCCTTCTGAAATGGAGGCTGAAGAAATACTGTTTGGCCTGAGAGAACGTTATGAGCAGCACCATGGTGTGAAGATAACCGATGAAGCACTCAGAGCGGCTGTGCATCTGTCTACGCGATATATCACGTCAAGACAGTTGCCAGACAAAGCGATTGATCTGATGGATGAATCTGCATCCAAGGTTCGTATGGACGAGAGTGATTCGCCAACACCGTTATCAAAAGCAACTGAAACGCTTGAAGATCTGATTCGTAAAAAAGAAAAGGCTATTCAGTCTCAGGACTTCGAACGTGCAGCTCAGATAAGAGAAAAAGAGATGAGGCAGAGAAAACGACTGGAAAAACTGCTCAAGCAGGATGATGATGCAGATGAAAGCCAGCTTCGAGTGACCGAATCGGATATAGCGGAAGTTGTATCTCAGTGGACGGGTATACCAGTAAATCAGATGGAACAGAAAGAAAGCGAACGACTGCTTAATCTTGAAAAAGTACTCCATGAGCGTGTTGTCGGTCAGGAGCAGGCTGTCGTTGCCGTTTCTAAAGCTATCAGACGAGCACGCAGTGGGCTGAAAGATCCTAACCGTCCAATTGGTTCATTTATGTTCCTGGGTCCTACTGGTGTAGGTAAGACAGAACTGGCTAAAGCTCTGGCAGAGTCAATGTTCGGAAGCGAAGAAGCCCTGGTTAGAGTAGATATGTCTGAATTTATGGAGAAATACAGTACGAGTCGTCTAGTCGGTTCACCTCCAGGTTATGTCGGTTATGATGAAGGTGGACAACTGACTGAGAAAATTAGACAGAAGCCTTATTCAGTTATACTTCTTGATGAAGTGGAGAAAGCTCACCCTGACGTCTTCAACATCCTGCTTCAAGTTCTGGATGACGGAGTGCTCACAGATGGAAAAGGCAGAAAAGTAGATTTCAAAAATACTATTCTTATTATGACATCCAACTTAGGAGCTACAGCTCTCAGAGATGAGAAATCTGTTGGATTTGGAGCAATCGATAAGCGGTTCGATCATGATGCAATGGAGAAACGAATTCGTGAAGAACTGAAAAATGCCTTCAGACCGGAGTTCCTTAACCGTATCGATGACACTATCGTGTTCCAGTCTCTCAAAAAAGATGAGCTTCGTGAAATCGTTAAATTATTAACAAAAAATATTGTGACTCGTATGGAAGAAATCGGTATCCAGCTTAAAATCACTTCATCAGCTATGGATGTGATTGCTGAAGAGGGATTTGATCCAGAGTATGGTGCCCGTCCACTTAAGCGAGCCATTCAGAATAAGATGGAAGACCGTTTGAGTGAAGCGTTGCTATCCGGCGAAATCAGTCTGAAAGACAAAGTGACTTTAGGCGCTTCAAAAGGGGAAATCACCTTAAGAGTTAGAGAAGAAAAGAATAAAAAGTCTAAAATAACTAATTGATAAAAGATACTGGATTTTGTTTTCAGTTAGTAATCATATGCTGTAAGAACCACGCGTTCGTTTTTGAGATGTTATACCTCTTAAAATGGACGTGTGGTTTTTTCTCAATATTGAAAACAAGATAACAATTTATATCATTAGGTTAAGAAAATGTAGGGTGATAACGTTTATCTGTTGATAAACACTACAAAAAAAGAAAGGATGTTACTATATTCACGCACAAGAAAGAATCACAGGGACACCTTCAAGTAGCCAGACTCTATGAAAAGACAGAAGATAAAGGAATCAGAGATATGCTCGGTTTCCTTCTGGCTAGAGACAAACAGCACTAGCTTCAGTGGATCGAAGCCATCAAAGAACTGGAAGCTAAAGAAGGCATCGTTGTACCGGGAACAGTTCCTGAAAAATACGAAGTGCTTGATGGTGATTCATACCCTTTATAATTTCTCAAAAGGGGAAGACAGTAAACCGGTAGTGGATGGGAAAGAAGCCGCTGACGGAAATGACTTCAAATACATTAAAAATCCTCAGGCTATGGCTGACAAGCCAGTACTGAAAGCACCTCTTGCTCAACTGCACAGCACACCATCAGAAAAATAAACGGATAGGATGTAATCAGATTTCATTAACCGAGATCAGATAATCAAGCGTTTATCTTTGAAACAGCAGCTCTTTCTCTGGTACTATTAAATTGATAAATCAAATAAGAGAGGATTGAAATGGATGAAAAAAATAGATGACACGCAAAAGAGTATTCTGATTGGAGTAGGGGTTGCGTTTTTAGTCGGGATTCTTACTTTTCTTTTTTCTTCTGACAATGCGAAGAAAAAAACGA
The DNA here is from genome assembly GCF_039522005.1 of Alkalibacterium indicireducens. Lineage (NCBI taxonomy): Bacteria > Bacillati > Bacillota > Bacilli > Lactobacillales > Carnobacteriaceae > Alkalibacterium > Alkalibacterium indicireducens. Next base: position 1,942 of record NZ_BAAADA010000062.1, on the reverse strand, counting down.
AAGCAACAGTGAATCGGCAGAAAGCGAAGCACTATGTGAATGATAAATTTAACAGCAAAAGTGCAAAAAAATTAGTCAGCAAACTGACTGACGATGAAATTAATTTGCTCGCTGGTGCTGCTGGAAAAGTTAGCAATCTGGAAGATAAGTTCTCTGATATGGGTTCTGATATGAAAGATTATATGCAGGACAAGTCAAAAGATGCGAAAAAAGCATTTAAGAAAGTTAAAAAGTAGTCAGTTCCGGCTAAGTAAAAAAGGTCTCCTTTTATAGGAGGCCTTTATTTATAGAATGAGAAGATAGCACAGCAGCAGTTCATTCATGTTTTTCAAGGATAGACCGGTGGATTCATTGAATCGGTCCATCCGGTACTGTAGCGTATTGCGGTGTATAAACAGTTGTTTAGCAGCAACACTGATATTTCCCTGACTTTGCCATAAAGCTTGGATTAATTCGTGCCAGTCGTCTGAGGCATCGATTTGAGTTTTGAGTTCCTTCATTATGGCACTTTTTGCCAGCGCATCTTTTGTAAAATGATGCAGGGCAATATCCGGAAGCGAACTGACCTGATGGTGCATATGTGTGACTTCCTGCTGAAAAATATTCTGTTCTTCTTTAAATAAGTCATAAAGATTGTGGTCTGGTGTCCAGAATTGTCCAATATAAGCATGTGTTCTTATTGAAAAGTCATCCTCAAGTGTCTGGAGGATACCTGTTATTTCTTCATCAGAGAAATTCGGGGCGCCAGTATCCTGCACTATAAGACAGGTATCGCTGCTTATAAAAAAGACATCCAGAACAGGTTCGAATAATTGTCTGATTGAATCAATCCAGATTAAATAGTCGAATTGTGTATCTATTTTCTCCAGGTAGAGCTGAGTCAGACGTATCATCTGAGTGGTTTTAGGTGGAAGTTCTCTTTGGCCTTGAATCAGTTCAGCCCATTTAGAGTCCGAGACTGGAAAGGAAGAAGGCTCAATTTCCTGTTTAAGCATGACAAGAAGCTGCCACTCTTTTTCAGTCAGCTCTTTTTTCGGGATATGAATCCATTTATTTTTATAAGGAATGCGGAAAGTGTCTTCGTCCATAAATGGCAGATCGGACAAAACCGCTTCGGGATACAGTGTTTTCAAGTTTGCATAATCCAAACTTATTCCTCCTATCTCAATGTAGCTTAATTTTACCACTGTTTGATGCAAAGAGAAACTAAGGTATAATGAAGAAAAAGTGAATTTTGGAGCGATCGAGATGACTGGATACACCGAAAAAGAAATAGACCGATGGATGGCTGAAGCGATCATCGAAGCAAAGAAGGCCGAAGCAATATTAGAAGTCCCCATCGGGGCAGTGATTGTCAAAGATGGCCAAGTGATCGGCCGAGGACATAATCAGAGAGAAACGCTTCAGGAAGCCGCCGCTCATGCCGAGATGATAGCAATCAAGGAGGCGAATCAGCATCTGGGTAACTGGCGACTGGAAGAGTGTGATCTGTTTGTAACGTTGGAACCGTGTGTCATGTGCAGCGGCGCCATTGTACTTTCCCGCCTGCGTTCAGTTTATTATGGGCCAGCTGATCCCAAGGGCGGGGCAGTGGAGTCGTTGATGACTGTTCTTCAGGATGACCGTCTGAACCACCAGTGTGAGGTGCACAAGGGAGTCAGGAAAGAAGAGTGCTCAGCCTTGCTGTCTGATTTTTTCAGGACACTTAGGGCAAGAAAAAAGAGGGAAAAAGCCCTGAGGCAATCAGAAGCTTCCAATGAAGCAAACGAGTGAATCAGAAGGAGATACATGAGCTTGCGTACTAATAGAAAACCGCCCGTCATCGAGACAGTATGAAATAAACTGTCTTGATGACCGGTGGTTTTTATCACCATTTGACAGAAGACTCCCACCTCTAAGCGAAGCGTAGGTGGGAGATGAATGCCTATTGAGCGAAGCTCAA
>NZ_BAAADA010000061.1:0-795 GCF_039522005.1 Alkalibacterium indicireducens | reverse complement strand
GGCAAGTGTTTTTTGTCTTTTCCTTGATAGAACAACGGTTATAGACCTTTAAGAACAAAAAAATTTGACAGTAACCCTTGGAGCATAGGGGGAACTGATATGGATCTGATTCTGATCGTCGGGCCGCAGGCTGTGGGGAAAATGACTGTAGGACAAGCTCTGGAGAAGAAGATTGATGCCAGGCTTCTGTTCAATCATGAAACGATCGATCTGTTTGCCCGATTTCTGGGGTACACACGTGATACGTTTCGTCTGTCTGAAGTCGTCAGGTATGACCTGTTCAAGGCCTTTACTGAACAGCCTGAATCAAATGTCACTCATGGCATCATCTTTACGGTAGTCGCAGGCTTTGATGCGGATTCGGACTGGGACATCCTGAGGAGCTGGTCGTCGCTTTTTCTTGACGCCGGTGGGAATGTATTCTTTATCGAACTTGAAGCGGACCTTGATGTTCGGCTCAAACGTAATAAAAGTGAGCTGCGTCTGTCAATGAAGCCATCGAAAAGAGACGTGGATTTTTCCGAAGCGGAGCTGCTTCAGAGTATGGAAAAGCATAGATTGAATTCCTTTGATGGAGAAGTTGAAGCCAAGTTTCCGGAAGTCAGCTACCTCAAGCTGAATACAACTGAACTGTCAGCCGAAGTGACCGCCGGGAAAATCAATGACTGGCTGCTTGAGAGAGGTTATAATAAAACGACCCGCCCTGAGTAAACAGGACGGGTCGCTTTTTGGTGCGCCCGGCATGGGCGACAACTTGGTGGTGAAAGTCCACTACAGGCTTTGCAGTAGGAACTG
>NZ_BAAADA010000060.1:3763-4674 GCF_039522005.1 Alkalibacterium indicireducens | reverse complement strand
GTATTCACGTCTGCTGGATCACATTGCCTTTTTCCGCCTCTTTTTTATCGGTATAGAATGCTTTTCTACAACAAAGGTCGTCAACGATTCGAATGAGATCTGTCGAATCATAAAACTCATGATTGTACACCCGTAACCGGTCCATCGTTCTAGCGAGAGCTTCTACGCTGCCTTTTGTCTGAGGGCGGAACGGGCGACAGACCATTGTTCTAAATCCAGCGTCTTTACTAAAGGAATAGAAGCGATCGTTTAAATGAACCTGAGAGAATTGGGTTCGTGATCGGTCGACGACAGTTTTCATATTATCGAACCATATTTCTTCTGGAACACCACCGGTGTGATAAAAGGCATCATTCATGCACTCAAACAATGTATCCTGTTTACGGTCAAAGGTAAGCGTAATAAATTTCTTCTTTGAATAGGGCAATATATAAAGGAAAATATTAAAGCGGAAGGCTTCTCCCTGACTGCTTATCAGTCGCATTTCTTCTTTCCAATCGATTTGTGCTGAAAGACCAGGCGTATATTCGACACGAACCGTTGCTTTCTGTACCCGTTCTTTTTTCACTCCACGGCAATAGTCTCTAACGAGACTGTAACTCCCATCGAACCCTTTCTTTTGTATGAATTTGAAGATACTTTTAGCGGTACATTGATCTTCTAACTTAGTATCTATGATTTGTTTGAATGAATCTAATTTACTCGGATATATCCTCCTTGTTTTAGGTTTATCACCTTTCAACGCTTCCTGATACGCTGCTTTAACCGTGCGATAATCACATCCGTATTGTTCCGCTAACGCAGTATAATTGGGCTTTATGCCATCAATCATATGTTTTTTCACTCCTTCTCTGATATCTCTTCTCATTCCTATTCCACTCCAATTCTATAGGGGATAAGAAGAGTATATA
>NZ_BAAADA010000060.1:0-3753 GCF_039522005.1 Alkalibacterium indicireducens | reverse complement strand
CCTCGAACTCCGAAGAAAAGGAGGATGTACTTCTACATCTTCAGAAAAAATACAAAAGAACAATGAAGACCATCTAAAACCGACGGTTTTCATTGTTCTTTTTGTTTGTTAAGAGCTGGTTTTTTCCCAGCCCCTATTTTTTTATAAAATTATTTAATTTAAGCGAACGTTAAGCACACAGTGATATTTTTAATTATAATAGAATGTCAGAGTGAATTTCATTGAAATCTGAATAAAGATAAGTTAAAAACAACTATATGATTATGGTGTCAAAACCCCATAATTTTAAGCACTTAATCAACTTGAAATGCTCAAAAGTATACAGTTTTAAAAAATAAAAGAGGGACTCCTCTTTATGCCATCACTTTTTCCTGATTGTGTTGGTGTTTGATGGCTCTTTTAGCGTTTATTGCCATTATTTTTATCCCAAGACTGTGTTTTTTACGCACTCGTCCCCTGAATGGAATTCGGTCGATATCGTAAGCGCGTCGAAGAACAGAAGGAATGCCTTCTACTCCGTTTCTAAAATAAGTATATTTGAGGAATTCTTTCGTCTTCATCTGTTTTGCTTGATTGGCTCGCTGAATCATCCTTGGTGAAATCATTAAGACGTTTGTTTTCTTTTGTTCTTTCATCATGCCATAGGCTTCTTGGTTATCTGAGGCTGAGGAACAGTCCGCTTTATCAAAGACCGCTCGATACATGTCTGTTTTCTCATAATAACTAACCGATTGGGCTTTTAACCCATCGGGAAGTTCGACCATATTCTTTTCTTCATCGATGATAATGCCTGCGTAAGCAGGATTCGGTGAGCGTCCTTTTAATTCGGTAGTTACGAGATCAATCCCATTGGTTTTACCCAAGATTCTTGCGTCTTCAGAATCATAGGCACCATCAGATACAAGAACTGTTGGTTCTTCTTGTTTACCCAATTTTTCAATCGCTTCATAGGCAAAATGAACATCACTTTGTATATTCGCATCAAAAGAATAGTGCGTGATGAAGGAAAGATTTTCATCAACCGTTTCTACAATATTTGCGACATAACCTTTGTGATGTTTCCCAGATTTATAACGATAAGTGGCCTCTGGTTCAATCGGTGTTTGAAGACTTGTGGGACTGATCTCTTTCCCCTTTTTTAGAGAAATAGTCCCATCCTCATCTGTTGTTGTTTGATCATTGATGACACGACAAAGAAGATGAAAGTCTGTGTCCTCTTTTAATGTGGATTCAAATGTTTCTTTCAATCCAAAAGCATCCAAAAGGATGACTTGTAATTTTTCATCATACGGTTGATCACTATGGTAAATAAACTCATTCTCATGATATGAATCGAGGTACTGTTGGTACGCACTCAATTCAAAAGAGGGATATAGTGTTTCTCTTTTACGGACGACTCTTTCGATACACGTATAAAGTAATTCGAGTCGAGACAGATTTCGCGTGTTGGAAGCAATCATTAGACTGTCCATTCGCTTTTTCGTTGGGTTGATTTCGAAATACTCCATAAGTTTATCGGACAAAGCTTCCATTTCTGCTTGAATCAGATCAATGCCTGTTTCTAATTCATACAGGTAACACCGTTCTCTGAAACGACTAAACGTTCGATCGCTAACGGGTTGGTCATCCCAGCTGGTTGAATGAAGGGCATGATGAATCGCAATGTCTGTATGGCAACGAAGTTTTAAATCCTCATCCGTCAAAGAAAGAATTTCTTTCAGAATAAGTGCACCTAGAATATAGTTAATCGGTGTATTCGGACGACCATTCTCTTCGTGATAAAGGATTTCAAAGCGCTTTTCATTGATAGCCGGAAAAATTAGTTGGGCAAAGGGTTCTGCCCATGAATTTTTTATCCATTTTTTTGTTCGTTCAGAAGTCTGAATGTAAGAATCATTAAATAAATCCATTTCGTTTTTATTATTTGGTTTAAACGACATGATAGCACCCTCCGTCAGCATTTTGATACGTCTATTATACCAAAAGAGCGGGCAAAATCGCACTGTTAACAAGGAAAAGTAGTAAACCGGTTAGGTTTTGACACCCTAACCACTATATAAAAAACTAAAATTCTTTTAGTGTTCTTTTAATACTTTTTTTGAATGCTTTCAATTGGTTATCATCAGGATTAATAAATAGTCCATACTCCACTTTTCCCAACAGTGATTTGAGATACATTTCGGGTGACAATGTTGAGCTGATATTTTTAATATGATTATTGATACCTAACTTTTCGATATAATATACTTCTAATCTAATATTATTTTTTTTTGATTTGCTGATTTGCATTTTTTTATTTACAGTTATTCCTGTTACCTCTTGTCTTTGATGAGGATACATTGTTCTTGTTTTTTTTTCATTCAGTTCCATACTTCTTGTTTTTAACTCTGATCTTATAAATTTTATTAACTTAGATATATTAAATTCTCCAGAAAACGTCATATCGTCTGCATATCGAGTATACATTATCTTTCTATTAATGCAATATTTAGAAACTGCTGTATCAAAGGATTTCATTAGGATATTCGAAAGGTACGGACTTGTACTTGCACCTTGCGGAAGTGAACCTTTTAATACACAAAGATTAGTTAGTGTAGTAGCAACGTCTTTTGAGTAACCAAGTTCCTTAAAAAGTTTGAAGACATCTACTTTTTGAAAAGAACCGAAAAAGTTTTTAATATCTAACTTTAATACTATTTTTTTATTTTTATGAAACCTTGCATTTTCCTTCAATGAAACATTACTAATATATGCCTTAGCAAACTTGCTAACTTCTATCTGTTCTAAAATTTCTGTTAATATCCATTTTTGAATATCTTTCAATAAAGGTAGCGGTTCTGAAATAGTTCTTTTATTACCGTTATATTTTTTTATTTGAAAAGTTCTATAAAAACTATTAGGTGAATATGCGACTGACATTATGTAGTCTAAATTAACACCTACCAAGAGGGACAGATGTGTTATATCATAAATAATAGGTATATTTTTTTTGTACAGTTTTTGGGCATAAGAAAGATTTTTTTTAATATATTCATCATTCTTATTTGCTCTCTTTGCTTTGTATATAAAGCGTTCTTTATAGGTATTCCAATCCATCTTTTCTCTCCTAAAAAAAGCACTTGCTTGCCACTATAGATTATTGTTTTCTAGGTAAAAGAACTGAAATGTGCACTTCTTTTCAGTTCTTTTACCTGGGATCATGCTAGCTTTAGCTAGCATGTCCTGCTAGTAAGTTGAAGTTGATTTTCTCATAAAATCAATGAAAACTTACTAGCGGAGCTTGTAAATAGGTTCTTCTCAGCTTGTTGAAATCAAACAAACCTGTTCATAATGAACATGAGCTAGCAAGCAAGTAACTATGGTAAGTATACATCAAATTTGCTATTCTTTTCAATAACATCTTTTAGTTGAGGTATTATAAATTTTTCAATATTACCTAACCTTAATTTTTTTGCAGTATCTTTAATATACTTTTCTCCTAGCTCAGTAACCTCTAAGTATCCACTTAAATCAGAGACTAACCCATTTCTTTTTAAATATTTGATAATTAATCCTATATCTGCATAAGAAAAGCTTTCGCTCAGTAAAATATCAAAATCTAAATCATTTTTCACAATTTTTAATACTGCTATATATATTCGCTCTGAATACTGTTTCATATGTTCACCTCTTATATTTATAAAGTAATTACCAATTTTTTTGTTTTTTCGTGTTGTTTTAATGCAACTATCGTTGCTCTATCAATTAAAATAC
>NZ_BAAADA010000059.1:0-3344 GCF_039522005.1 Alkalibacterium indicireducens | reverse complement strand
AGGTTGACAATAGCGTTATCTTACTATGCGGCACCTTAAACCGCTGTTGACATTGCCCTATCTGGGCGCACAATTTCAAAACCGATGTGGGTATTATTGGCATCTCCTCCTGAATGCCAACCTCGATGGTTCCAAGGCAAGTACTGCCAGACTTCTTTATCGTCTAAGAAGGCATGGACACAGACCTGCCGTTTGATTTCGCCAGCCTTATAGGAGTTATTCCAGCGGCTGAACCAGTCAGCGGCCATCACACCAGGTGTGGCAGTAGAATGGACCATGATGCCTTTAGGCGTGATCTTTCTTCCTGTAGTGTAACAATCGTTTCTGGTCATGAACTTTGATTTTAAATTACTTAGTCCCATTTTTATCTCCTCCATTTATTTTGAGCATGAAAAAAGCACCCTATTAGATAAGGTGCGATTTAGACTACAACTATTTACTCCTCTATTTCTTTGAGAACTTGATCTATTTGTGAGAATACCTTTTCTACTTTTGACCATTCTTGCTTCTGATTCGTGTAAAGTAGAGTGTTGTGTAAATCCTCATAACTTGATTTTATATCATTTGAAAATTTATCCTTCCATACTTCAAAACCATAAGGTCCCTCTGGATTATATTCTTTAGGAATGTCCCTCTTTTCCAGATATACAGAGTCCGTTTGCTTTGTGATTTGTACCTGAACAATTCATACTTTTCGTTGAAACATGTGCCAACTGCCTAACGGCAGCTTAAATTTACTTTTTCATTTTCACCTGTTAAGTGATGAAAAAAGAACCCCATTATGATATGGTAAAGGTGTCTAAACCAACCATAAGAAAGGAGTTCTCTTCATGATTAGCTTACACAAAAACCAGGTAAAATTCAATTCAAACATCATCATTTCGCATACAGGTGGTCGTTTATCGAGTGATTCGGGTTTAGTCTTAGTTAAAGAAGTAATGGATACCTTCAAGTTTTCTGATTTGGCAAAATCACTTCTGGACATTAAAGATAACCGTGCTTACTACACGCATGATAATTTAGCGATATTAGAACAGCTCATTATGCAACTGATTGCTGGTTATTCGGCAGACTCGTCAGCTAATCTGTTACGACAGGATCCAGTCTTTCAAATGGTGTTAGGCAGAAAACAATTAGCCTCACAATCGTCAATTTCACGGTTTCTGGATCGTTTCACCACGGAAAATGTGGGTCAATTACACTCATTAAATCAGTCGCTCATTGATAAAGCGCGTTTGATTCGCAATGACACCGAGTTAATCATTGATCTCGATTCCACTCATTCAGATACCTTTGGCCATCAAGAACAAACAGATTATAATGCTCATTATCAAACCTACGGCTACCACCCATTAGTTGCCTTTGACGGACTGACTGGAGATTTCTTAAAAGCTGAACTGCGTTCAGGTAATCAGTACACATCTAAAGGGGTGAAAGCCTTTATCGACCCATTGTTACACCACTACAATGAATCCATACCGAATACTGACATATTGGTTCGTGGGGACAGCGGCTTCGCAACACCAGAGGTGTATGAGTCTTGTGAAGAAAATGAAAGTCAGTATGTGATCCGATTAAAGAACAATCGGAGGTTAAGTCAATTAGCTGAGCAATCCGTTCTTTACGGAGATAACCAAAAATGGGAAGATCGGGAAGTTCAGTATTTTTCAATGCCTTATCAAGCACAATCATGGTCGAAACCCCGTCGTGTCTGTATTCGATCAATCCGTGAAGCAGGAGAACTCCTCTTTCAACACGCATTCATTGTGACTAATCTATCCGATAATGTCTCACCTGAAGTCATATTCTCTCTTTACGGCAAGCGAGGGACAATGGAGAATTTCATCAAAGAAGCGAAAGGTGGCTTTTATTTCGATAAAACAGACAGTCCACGCTTCTTAGAAAATCATGTCAGAATGATGATTAGTCTGCTTGCATACAACCTCATCAACTGTCTAAAGACTATCGGCTTTGATAAAAAGAACCAAGGGATGACTATTCATTCCATCCGACTAACATTCCTTAAAGTCGCTGGCAAACTTGTGCAAACAGGCAGACGAGCCTATCTAAAATTGTCGAGTTATCATGTGTATCAAACTGAATTCTATAGGGTCTTCGAGCGCCTACGGCGATCCAGTCAATGGATTTAAATCAGTCATCACGTTAATTTTTTGAATCAATCGTCTACAAGGGAGAAGTATGCCTTCAAACAAACAAGAGAATCGTAAGAAGGATCATTTAGTTAAAATCTACTTCGAGAACGCACTATTTTGTAGAAAAATTCCCAATTTTTCCAAGAACGATTAATTTATTCAAGAAACCAGCTTAAATTATAGAGCTATGAATTATTCAGGTTGTTTTTATCATTTTACTCTCATGTTACACTTTACTTGTGCTGATAGAGTCGGCTGAATCTCAATCTGTTTGCCAATTTATGGTAAATATGTGTATACTTTTAAAAAAACGAGGTGCCTACATGAAATTTTACGGCCTGCTGGGCGAAAAACTGACACACAGTTTGTCTCCTCAGCTGCATAAAGAAATATATAAACGAGTGGCCATCAACGCGGCTTATAAAACATTTCCCTGCCCACCTGGTCAGGTCCCCCAGGCGATCGAGAGCCTGAAAGTCCTGTCCATCAGCGGATCAAACGTGACGATCCCCTACAAGGAAACTGTCATGCCTTACCTGGATGAAATCGACCCGACTGCACGAACACTAGGTGTAGTGAATACGATAAGTAATCTGGACGGCTATTTGAAAGGCTATAATACTGATTACGAGGGTTTCGGCCTACTGTTCGAGCGTAGGCAATGGGATTTGAGCGGCAAGTCAGTCACTGTCCTTGGTACAGGCGGATCATCCAAAATGGTCGTCCAGTATCTGAAGGATCACGGGGTCAAGGACATTACCTTAGTCTCCAGAACTATCAAGGAGTCCCACTCTGATTCAATGGTCACATACCGGACCTACGACGACTCGGAGGCTTTCAGCGGAGATTATCTTATCAATACTACACCTGTCGGCATGTATCCCAACACAGGCGTCTCTCCCGTATCGGACGAAACGCCCACACGCTTCGATGCCTTCATTGACCTGATTTATAACCCTCTGGAAACGGCATTTCTGAAACAGGCCCGCTCCATTGGCAAGCCTGCAGTGAATGGTCTCGAGATGCTGATCGGACAAGCCATCAAATCTGTTGAAATCTGGGAGAACCGTTCAATTTCATTGAACCTAATGGATGAACTGATTCAGGACTTTTCCCAGTGGGGAACTGTCAAATTTTTTATGAAAACTAAAAATTAAAGGTGGTGAAGGCCCACTGACTATACCAATCGGA
>NZ_BAAADA010000058.1:7333-15567 GCF_039522005.1 Alkalibacterium indicireducens | reverse complement strand
ACTGGCAGAGTCTGCTTACTTAAGATATTGAACCGCCGTATACGGAACCGTACGTACGGTGGTGTGAGAGGTCGACTAGTCAATTAATGACTAGTCTCCTACTCGATTGGCGATGACGACCTGTCTGAATGCGACGATCGAATCGCTGTTAAGTGCCCGAGGAATGGACAACAAGAGTAAGGTGACGGCCAAAGTCCAGCTCAGAAGGGAAGCGAGTGGGGTAGGGTATTATTTCCAGGTCTATCTTTTCGCTTCGATCGAAGGACTCGATATGGAAAAAGCTGAAACCCTTGTCCGCTCTGCTGAAAAACGCTGCCCGGTATCTAAACTGACTCAGGGCTCTGAAACGATCGAGATTCAAACCGTTCCTTATGAAGGATAACAGGAGAGAATAGAAACAGTTCTGGTAATGGTGAGTACGTTACTGGAGCTGTTTTTTGCTTTTAGAGGATATTAGAAAAAAGTTACTTACTTTTCAATTGTTCAACCAAAAACAGGTGAATAATTGAAATCAACCAAATTAAGTTTATCATATCGAAAAAAATAACTGCCGGGACCTGATCAGTCTCAGCAGCTGTTTATCATTTTAAGTCTTTTACAAATCGATCGGCTGACCGCCGGTAACACCGTAAATCTGTCCCGTAATAAAGCTGGCGTCGTCTGAAGCAAGCAGAACATAGACTGGAGCCAGTTCTACAGGCTGAGCAGCACGTCCGAGTGGTGTGCTTTGTCCGAAGTCAGGAATGTCTCCATCAAGTTTTCCATTATCCAGCTGAAGTGGTGTCCAGATCGGTCCCGGCGCCACACCGTTGACTCTAATCCCTTTAGGTGCAAAGTAGTCAGATAAAGCTAGTGTAAAGTTACTGACGGCACCGTTCGTCGCTGCGTAGTCCAATAGGCTGGTACTAGGGGAGAAGGACTGAACTGAAGTCGTCGTGATGATCGCACTTCCCGGTTCCAGATACTTCTCGGCAGCTTTCACTGTTTCGTAGTAGCTGATGATGTTGACTTTAAATGTATCATTGACCTGCTTCATTGACAGGTCTTCAAGGCTAGGCTGAGCAATCTGCTGAGCAGCGTTCATGACAAGGAGATCCAACGCGCCAAATGCTTCAGCAGTTTTCTCTACAATCTCACTTCCTGATCCGTCTTCTCTTAGATCATAGGGAAGCAGGAGTGCTTTCCTCCCTTCTTTTTCAATTAGATCTTTTACTTCATTCGCATCGCTTTCTTCTCCTGGTAAGAACTGTATGGCTACGTTCGCACCTTCTCGGGCAAAGGCAATTGCCGCCGCTCGTCCGATACCGGAATCTCCACCAGTAACTAGGGCATTACGTCCTTCCAGTCGGTTGTATCCTTTATACGATTCTTCACCTGAATCAGGCTGAGGGTCCATTTTGCTCTGCAGTGCGGGTGTATCCTGTTCCTGATCGGGGAATTTCTGATTATAGAATTTTGTCCGTGGATCTGTTAACTTCCGTTCTGACATTAAGGATCGACTCCTCTTACTATATTTTCCGAAAAGCGGTACTCTCGGATAAACAAATTATAGCAACCCTTTAAACGTGAATCTAACATTAGCGCTTGAGATGCTCTAAAGATTATAAAGAGGCATCGCTTTGGCGATGTTTACCTTATTGAATAGAAGAGGAAGATACATGGATCAGTAATTGAGCCCTTTGAAGTAAGTATGCTGGTTTTATTGCCAACCCAGGGAGCTTTCTCATCTCAGTGGACAGTAAATCAGGTATTATTGCCCACTCACAGCCTATGCACGTTTGGGTGGGTGATAATATGTGAATCATAGCCCACTCAAACGTATTTACTCCTTGAGTAGACATTAATACTGTAATTAGTGACCACCCAACGCAATATCAGACAGTCAGTAGAACAAAGTGAGCTGGTTATTGATTGATAAACTATAAAATCAGCAAAAGGAGTATTATAATAATGTAAAAATCAACTAAATGTCGTTTAAACTTGATAATCAACTAAAAAAGGGTTATACTTCGCGGTATCACTAGATGAACAGGAGGACCACTATGAGTGAAACAATAAAAATCGCCCTGATTTCAGATATCATCGCGTCCAGAAAGATGAAGGAAAGGGAACAGATCCAGAACATTCTGACCTCAATCCTCACCGATATCAACAAAAACTTTAAAGGAGCCATTGAATCGAACCTGACTATCACTTTAGGAGATGAATTCCAAGGCATCGTGAACTCTGCAGAAGCAGCATTTCTGATTATCGATCTCATCTCTCTACGTTTCCAGACTCGAACTAAAGAGGAGATAGGAGAAGAAGTCACATTGAGGTGGGGGATAGGCATCGGCCGGTTGAGCACGCCGATAAAGAATCGCAAGGTCAGCATCGGTACAGACGGCCCGGCATACTGGCACGCCAGGGAAGCCATCGAGTCGGTTCACCAGTACAATGACTATGGCCAGCTGAATGAAAAGCTCGCATCTGATCAGCCGGAAATAGACTTTTTGAACAGCATCATCCGTCTCCAAAATGTGATTAAAAACGACTGGACGATGTCTCAGAAGCAGACAGCTCTAATCATTTTGAATGAAGCAGGCTACGAGGCGTTTACTAATCAGGCCGTTAAAAAAGCGATGACGGATCAGCTGGGTCAGGCTGTCAGTGAGCAGACTGTGAGCAAACGGATCATATCCACCCATATCAAGCAGTATGCCCATTCGAGAAAGCTGGTTGCCGAGAAAATAGAAGACTGGAGGCGAAGTCATGATCATTGAAAGTCTCATCGCCCACCTGATTGGGTACTTCTACTTTACAAAGTATCCGACCTTTCTGGCGCATTCCAAAAATGAAAAAGAACATTCCCAATATTCCTGGGGCATCTTCTTTACAAGTCTGGTTGTTTTCGGACTGATCGATGACATTGGCGATTACCTGCCGTGGCTTTCAATCAGTATCGGTCTGGTTCTAGGGCATGCGTTGTTCAAACATTACATCATGCAGGCCATCGATTTATTCATGAGCAGCACGATCCAGTATAATGCCTCCCATGCGCTCCAAACTTTTTATAGAAAAAACGGACAGATTATTGCCTTTGCGTTGCATCAGATGCTCTTTATCTTCTGGATACTGGGGCTGAATCAGTTTCTTTATGAGTTGTCGGAGCCGTCCATTCAGCTGTTCTTCATCATTATTGCCAGCGGGATTCTGCTTTTAAAAAGCCAAGTATCCGTTCAGTGGATTCAGACGCATAAGAAAACGGTCGGTCAGACTCTGGCATCCTATGTCGTTCTCAGTGCAATTGTGCTGTTCATCAGTCAGCTCATCCTGTCCGTGCTGTCTCCGCTGCAGCTTAACCCAGTCCGGTTCATGATGACTGGAGAGCTGACGGACCCATATCTTCTATTTATCCGGTTCGTATTAATTCTGCTGCTCCTGATGCGGCCGGCCAATCTATTGATCCGGACCTTGAGCGTTCAGTATGACCCGAAAGGGACCCGAAAGACACTGGTCGAAGAAACCACTGAAACCGACCGTACACCTGAAAAAGGAGAGTCCGGATTTAAAGGGGCAGGAGCCATGATCGGGAACCTGGAACGCATCCTGATCTTTCTGTCTTTCCTGAATGGTAGTCTACTGTCAATTGTAGCCATTCTGTCCATTAAAGCATTCGCCCGCTACAAGCTCATAGCGGATGATCCGTACTTTTCTGAATATTTTGTTATAGGGACGATGCTGAGTGTCCTGATTACCTTCTTGAGCTACCTGATCCTGATCGGTTTGTCGGCCTTTTAGGTCAGATGAGCTAATATGTTACAAAGGACCGACAAGCTCGATATAGAATAACTATAATTATTTTATCCTCTCAGTATAGGAAATTCTTAATGGATAAGGTACAATGAAGTTGCATGAAAAAATAATGTGAATTAGAGGAGAATTGTATGACATTTAATAAAATCGAAACCCAGGATCTACCTGATATCCAGTCCGTCGGTTCACTGTATGAACACGATGAAACTGGGGCACAGGTCCTGCACATAGACAATGATGATCAGAACAAGGCCTTCACCATCGCCTTCAAGACCCCTCCATACAACGATAATGGGATCGCTCATATCCTTGAGCATTCGGTATTGAATGGGTCGGAAAAATACCCGTCCAAAGAGCCTTTTGTGGAACTTATCAAGGGGTCACTGAACACCTTCGTCAATGCCATGACGTTTTCGGATAAAACAATCTACCCGGTTGCATCTACGAATGAAAAAGACTTTATGCACCTGGTTGGGGTATACCTCGATGCTGTATTCAGTCCCAAACTGTATACTGACCCGCAGATTCTTGAGCAGGAAGGCTGGCACTATCACCTGGAAAGCATCGACGATGACCTGATTTATAAAGGTGTCGTCTACAATGAGATGAAAGGGGCGACCGCTTCTCCGGAAGGGCAGCTTTATGATCATCTATCAAACAAACTGTACCCAGGAACAACGTACCAGTACAATTCAGGCGGCTTGCCAAAAGCGATCCCCAGCTTGACTCAGGAAGAGTTCATCGATTTCCATACCAAGTACTATCATCCGACAAATTCACTGACGATCGTCTACGGTGACGCTGATCTGTCCACTGTGTTCGATGCGCTGGATGAGTACTTTACTGGAAAAGGTAAAGGAGACGCAGTCGATCTTACACTGACTATTGCTGAACCGGAAGCGAAAGTATTTGAAGAAACCTACTCGATCACTGAAGGTGATGATCCAGAAGGAAAAGACTATCTGGCCTTAGGCTGGCATGTACTGGAACCTGAAGATACATTGGACCTTTACGGCATGAAAGTCCTGGAGGAAATCCTCTTCGGACACAGTCAGGCACCTCTTCAAAAAGCTCTTTTGGATGCTGAGATAGGTGGAGATATCGAAAGTGATGTAGCAGATATCG
This sequence comes from Alkalibacterium indicireducens, assembly GCF_039522005.1. Classification (NCBI taxonomy): domain Bacteria; kingdom Bacillati; phylum Bacillota; class Bacilli; order Lactobacillales; family Carnobacteriaceae; genus Alkalibacterium; species Alkalibacterium indicireducens. Next base: position 10,647 of record NZ_BAAADA010000058.1, on the reverse strand, counting down.
GGTATCCGACAGCCTTCATTATTTCTGCCAAATATGCAGACAGCAAGAATCTTGACCGATTCAAGGAAGTGACCGAGAGCACACTTAAAGATATCGTCGACAAGGGACTCGACCAGGCTATAGTAAAGGCTGCTTTAAACAAGATTACCTTCCAGACAAAAGAAGCCGTAATTTCTGAGGACAACCCGCGTGGCGTCATTTATGCGATCAATGCCTTGAGCACCTGGCTGTATGACCATTCGCCTTTTGATCGCCTGCAGTTCTCCAAATACCTTGAAGAACTGGCTGAGCTTGCAGAAGACGGATACTTTGAAAAGCTGATCGAACGCAAACTTCTGAATAATACACACCGGGTCGAACTGATTCTGAAAGCTGAACCTGGAAAGAGCGACAAACAGGAAGCACAGACGCTGGAAAGTCTTCAGAAATTCAAAGCCGGACTGTCTGAGGAAGAGCTGCAGGCAATCGTTGACAAGACGCAGCAGCTGATCGAACGTCAGGAAACACCGGACAGACCGGAAGACCTGGAGAAGATTCCAACGCTGACAAGAGACGATCTGACAACGGACGAACCGGACTATCCTCTGGCCATCGATTCATTGTTTGACGGAACGGAATTCTATTATTCCGAGCAGTTCACGTCAGGCATCGATTATGTCAGTCTCTACTTTGACATCAGTGACTTTTCTGCAGATGACTATGCTGCTTTGAGTCTTCTGAGTGATTTACTTGGTGAACTGGACACCGATAAGTACGATGCAGCTGCCCTTCAGACGGAAATGGATACCCACACCGGTGGCATCAACGGAACCGTCACGATATATGAAGATCAGGAAGGCAAGCTCACCCCTTACTTCGTCTTGAGCGGTAAGGCACTGAGTGAACAGCTGACAGAACTCGTTGATCTGATGAAAGAGATCATGACGACTACTCGCTTCGATAATCAGAGCGAGATTCTGAAACAGATCCAGAGTTATATTTCTGATTTTGAGAACCGTGTAAACTTCAGAGCCCATGTCATTGCGGCAAACCGTGCCTTGAGCCAAGTGAAGCCTCTATCTAAGTTGGGTGAACACTTGAACGGCATCGATCAGTTCAATTACTTGAAAGCGACACGTGATGAGCTTAAATCAGAAAATGAGTCTAGCCTGAGCACTGACCTATTAGCCTTACTGGACAAGCTACTAAACAAACGTCGTCTGAATGCCCTATATATTGGAGACAAAGAACAGAGTGTTAAAGTCAAAGAGGCACTGAAAGACGCCTTTGCAGACTTGGAGGACAGTCCTCTAGGGGCAGCGGTCAGCCATGAAGCAGGTAAGAAGCAGAATGAAGCGTTTGTGACCGCACAGGACGTCAACTATGTCGCAGTTGCTGCGGACGCAACGGACCACCTGGAATTTAACGGAGCAACTCAGCTTCTGTCTACTATCTTCAGATATGACTACTTGTGGAACACGATCCGAGTAAAAGGCGGCGCGTACGGCTCGCTTTATATGCATCGCCGAAACGGCAATGTTGCGCTAGCTTCCTACCGGGATCCGAACATCACTAAGACATTGGAAACCTACGCCGGTCTGCCTGATTTCGTCAAGTCGATCGATCTGTCGGAATCTGAACTGCTGAAGTACATCATCGGGACGCTCAGTCCACTGGAACAGCCTAAATCAGCCCGTAATAAAGGGATGACGGCCTTCTCCAGATACAAACAAGGATTGACCAGTGAAGACATCCGACGTCTGAAAGCAGAGATTCTATCTGCAGACGCTCAGTCATTAAATGATCTGGCTGACGCGTATCAGGCGGTGCTTGAGAACCGCTCTGTGGCAGTCATCGGGAACAAGACTCAAATCGATAAGGAAAAAGACCTGTTCGACGCAGTCTATGAACTGTACTAAATCACTTTTAGGGAATGGGGCTGGGAAATAACTAGCTGAATTAGAAGACACCGTCAAATCTAGGAAAAATGATCCTTGATTTGACGGTGTTTTTAATTACTCAGATTTATAAATTATTACTAAAAGGTGACTTTTTTCCCATCCCCTTTTTCATTATTATTATATAATTGGCTTCTACTTTATACTGTCCAGTTCTTTATGTTACACTTCATTTAGATTAAGGAAATGATTAAAGACATGATCAAAAAAAGCATAGCTTAGTTAAATTGAAGGGGGACTCAGACGAGTTGAGAAGGTTATGCCTGACCCTTTGAACCTGTTAGTTCAGACTATCGTAGGGATTAATTGACCATATTTCACTCCCTTATGATGCCTGTCATGACGACTGAGCATCTTTTTTGTTCTGTGTCGATCGAAAGGATGAAAAGATGACCCGACTTGAAGAAATCAGAAAACAGATTAGACAGACAGTCACTGACGTCAAAGAGACGAACCCGATGGCCGGTTCGATTACCAATTCTGTCACGATCAACCTTGTGGCCAATACACAGATCGCAGTAGGCGGATCGGCAGCCATGGTCTACCTCCCGGATGAAGGTCAGTTTCTGGCCAAAGCAGGAGGAGCCACCTACATCAATATGGGAACGATGCTTCCAAATTATGAAGAGACGCTTCCGCTAGCTGTAAAGACTTTGAAAAAAGAGGATAAACCGTGGGTACTGGATCCGGTCGCTATCGGGATAGGCCAACTGCGCACAGCCATGCTGAAACTTTTCAAGGATTACAAACCGGACATCATCAAAGGAAATGCATCAGAAATAATCGCACTTGCAGGATTATGGCATCTTGAAGGAGGGAAAGGTGAATCTAAAGTCAGAGGCGTGGACTCGACCAATCACGTTGATGAAGCAAAAGCCGCAGCTGTATCGATCGCCCGCTGGACAGACGGAGCAGTCATCATTTCAGGAGAAATCGATCTGGTCACTGACGGGGAATATGTGGCTACATGCCGGGGCGGGTCCCATTTCCTCGGAAAAATCACTGGTGGCGGATGTGCACTAGGCGGAGCTGCTTCGATCTATCTGACGTCCAGTACACCGTTCATTGCTGCCTTGACCGCCGTATCAGTCTTCAACCTGGCAGGGGAGCGGGCTGAAGAACAAACCGATGCACCCGCAAGTTTTCAAGTGGCCTTTTTAGATGAACTCTACAAGGCAACACCCGAAGACATTGCAGACTATCATTTTGAAATGGAGGGATTTTAACGTAATTCCGAAAGAAGTCTCCCACTTCTAAACGTATGGGTACGAAGCACCAGTGAAAGTGGGAGATGAATTTCGGTCAAGCGATAGCTTGAAGTGGTTAATGTCATTCTCATTTGGTATACTTTATATATAGACGATAACCAAGTCTATA
>NZ_BAAADA010000058.1:0-7270 GCF_039522005.1 Alkalibacterium indicireducens | reverse complement strand
CTACCCCTATCCGATTCCTCTGTCTGTATGAAGTCTGTGCAGACAAGAATGGAGTTCGTAGGAAGCCCCCACTTCAAAATCCAAAGGATTTAAGTGGTGGGTAGTTCACCTTGAATTGAGTTTATTTGATTCTAGAAGGATAAACTTCATTATTGGACAAGTAAACTTAAGTACAGCAAGGAACCAGATGCCTGAACTATACTCATCCGAAATTGAGTGTAGTTCAGGCATTGTTTTATGTCTTAAACTATAGAATATTACGTCAGGAAATAGTTCAGCACGAAACTATCCGGTGAACTTCAGTTCTGTGCTTTTTTATACAGACTTCAGGAAGCGATTACTTGTTAAATTGACATCAATTGACCGGACATATAAACTCATAGATAAGATATTCCCATTTGAAAGGTGTGTGTAATTGAATGTCCTATACTCCCGAAACAATGCCAAAATCTGAAGCGACAGCACCCGGGATGAAAACAGTCAAGGGTGATTTGACAAATATACTTGCACGGGCGGACAGTGAAGACCTAGTCTACACTAGAAAGAATGGCCAAAATCTGAAGATCCGCATGGTGTATCCTGACCAGCATGGTAATGAAACGACACGCTACCCTGTAGTCGTTCATGTCCAGGGGTCAGCCTGGTTCAAGCAGAATCTGAATGGTCACATATTTGATTTCAAGGATATAGTGACGAGTGGATACATATTGGCAGTTGTCGAATACCTGCCTATTCCAGATGCAACATTTCCCAGTCACGTCGAAGACTGCAAGACGGCGGTCCGTTACCTGGCCGATCATGCCGATGAGCTGCCTATAGACATCACTAACCTATTCCTGTCAGGTGATTCCAGCGGCGGACATACTGCGCTGTTGAGCTGGGCCACATGGGGGACGGATCAACTGGATGCGTCCAGTAGGCCTCTTCCAGATATTAGAGGGATAATCGATTTGTATGGCGTTACTGATTTAACTACCATCAGCACACCTAACTCGACAGTCCCACACGACGTTCCAACCAGTCCGGAAAATCTCCTTTTGGCTGATTTCTTATCAGATGGAGCAGTCGACAGAAAAATGGCGGGTACGGTTCATCATTATTTAAAAGACGATGTGACATATCCTCCCTTACTGATCATGCACGGCAATAGAGACACAATCGTCCCTTTTGAGCAAAGCGTGGAGCTGCATACGATCTGCACCTCGAGAGGCATTGACTCCATTTTCTACTGTGTAGACGAAGCTGATCACGGCGGTGGACCATTTTTCACTCAGGAAGTGATCGATATCATGATCAATTTCCTTCAGTCACATACTGAAAGTGATTAATCTACGCTCCGGAAATGATAGAGAGTCCAATAGACGGGCTCTTTTTAGCCAATGGATTTCTAGAAGAATCTTTCTTAAGTATGCTAAAAAATGGTATAGTAAAAAGGATGAAACATTAGTATATGCATGAAAAGGTGAGAAGATGTCAGTAGGAATGGTGCTGGAAGGTGGAGGCATGAGAGGCCTTTATACAGCAGGTGTGCTGGACACACTAATGAATGAAAAAATAAAAGTGAACGGTATGGTTACCGTATCAGCCGGGGCCTTGTTCGGAATCAACTATGCTTCAGGACAGCAAGGCAGAGCACTCAGGTACAACAAAACCTATCTAAAAGACAAACGCTACATGGGCATGAGGCATCTGCTCAGAACAGGTGACATCATCAATAAGGAGTTTGCCTATTATACTGTTCCTTATGCACTGGATGTCTTTGATGAACAGAGCTTCAAAAAGTCTAACATCGATTTTTATGCCACTGTAACTAATATGGAGACTGGAAAGGCAGAATACAAGCAGATCACTGATCCATTCAGTCAGATGGAAACTCTTAGAGCATCAGGGTCCATGCCCTTTGTATCAAAACCTGTGGACCTGGAAGGAACCCCTTATCTGGATGGAGGCGTAGCTGACAGCATCCCGTACGAGAAAGCTAGTGATCTGGGTTACGATAAAAAAATCGTAATACTCACCCGTCCGCTTGACTACAGAAAATCAAAGCCAAACCCTTTCCTGATCGATCAGTGGTATAAAAAGTATCCGCAGTTTAAAGAGACCTTGAAACAGCGATACCGTAACTACAACAATACTGTAGAGCAGATTACAAAGGATGAGCAAACGAAAGAGGCCTTCGTTATCCGTCCTTCTGTAGCGATTCCGATCAAACGTCTCGAACGTGACCCTGACAAGCTTCAGATGATGTATGACCTGGGTGTAAAAGATACTGCAGCACGACTGGATGAACTTAAACACTATATCTATGCTTAAAAGGAGCGTATCATGTCTGAATTGACTGAACTGATAGAAGAGAAACCCTGGGTTAGAGAATACCTGTATTTCAACCCGGACTTTACAAAAGAAGGTCCTGTATTCGAGGAGGAACTAAGTAAGTTCAAGCTGTTTATCAGCGCCATGGAAGAAACGAGAGAACACAGTCAGAAGATTCTCAGTAATCTGAACCTTCCCGATTACAAAGAAATTATTGAACTTCTGGCTGTTTTCAAAGTCATGACCCATTCCGGAGTAATTTCAGTCCATCAGAGAGACAGCTTTTTTGATATTTTAAGTGCTTTTATCAAAATTGAAAATAGCAGGGGACGCCCATTGGATGACATCTTCGAAGATAGAGATGCCATTGCCTTATCACGCCTGTATCAGGTGACTGACAAGAACTGGGCGGAAAAGTATATGACGTGGATTCTTTATGAGCTTGGCGCCATTACTAAGGAAAAAGGCCCCGATGTATTCGGAGCCAACGCAAGTGCCTTTCAGACCTATGATTTTCTGAAACAGGCCTCTGATGGTAACTGGCGTCCTCAGAATTATCATACTGAAAAATAATAATAAATTTAACCTGGAAAGAAGGAACTAACATGTGGACTTATCTGTTCATGGGCATTCTCCTGCTGATCATTGGCTTCGCCGTGCATGTTCTGAAATGGGACATGCTGATCGCAGGGTATAATACGATGCCTAAAGAAAAAAAGAAAAAGGTAGATACTGACGGTCTCAGCCGCTTTCTAGGAATCTACGCCTATATCAGCGGGGGAGCGTTTCTGCTTATGGCTCTGCTGGAATTTCTGGGCATCAGCATTCCTCCGACACCGGTCACGATCGTCTTTCTACTTTGGACAGTCATCGTCCTGATCATCGCTCAAAGGTATGATGGAAATACGACACGGGGGAAAGAATACAATGAACGAAACAACAAAACGCGTTAGAGATCAGGCTGCATCATCTGGAATCGATCTGATCGAAGCATCCATGACTCTCGAATCCATGGGACTGGATTTCGAGGTCATCTTTGCAGAAGATACAACCGGACAGGAATGGGTCTGCAGAATTCCCAGGCGAAAAGACGTCTACGACAAAATCATGGAAGAAAAGAGACTCCTTGATTTCATCAGAAGTAAGCAGGCGACGTTTGAAGTCCCCATCTGGCAAATAGTGTGTGATGACCTGATTTTATATAAAAAACTTACAGGTAAGCCTGCCGTCATAACTGACCCAGAAACTCAGGAACCGAAGTGGGTATTTGACCCGGAAGCTGTTCCTGAAACATACATCACCTCACTCGGACAGAGCCTTGCTGCCTTGCACAATCTGCCGCTGGAGGAAGCGAGTAGAGCAGGGGTCAACATATATTCTGCGGAAGAGGTAAAGAATACGTTGAAGACCCGGATGAACAAGATTAAAAACAGCTACACTGTATCGGACAAGCTCTGGGAGAGGTGGCAGACTTGGGTGAATGATAAGACTTACTGGCCGGAACACACAGTTATGGTTCACGGAGACTTGTTCCCAGGACACACACTTATCGATGATGACAATCGAGTCACAGGGATCATTGACTGGACTGAAGCAGAAGGTTCTGATCCGTCGATCGATTTTTCCGCTGTCTATATGCTGTTTGGTGAAGGCGGTTTGGACAAGCTGATTGAAGCTTACAAAGCAGCCGGTGGACGGACCTGGCCCAAGATGAAAGAGCACACGATCGAACGCCTTTCTATTCAAGCCATTACCATTGCCGAATTTGCCGAGTCATCAGGTCTGGAAGACTACCGTAAGATGGCTGAAGATATGCTGAAAGGTAACTGATTTCAGAAGACTAAAAGAACCCCTTCATCAGGTCCAATCTTTCCTGGTGGAGGGGTTCCTTTAGCTTTATAAGGAATTAAGTCAGCCCAATAGTTCGGACTCCTTGATAAATGTGCTGATTTTTTCATTAAGCTTTCTATAAAAGGACAATCTGACTTTTGAGCAGGCTTCAAGTTCTTTATAAAAGGCTACAGAGACAGTATCAGGGTTCCTGCCTACTGCTTCCATAATCATGAGCAGGGTACATTGACCGATAACTTCTTTCAGTAAGGAAGCATGGTTTGAATCTGACGCCGATTTTGTATTGACCGAGTAAATGTACGCTATGACTTGACGGATATCATCATCTGCTTTTTCATTTAATTTGATCCTGGAAAAAAGGGTCTGATTGCCTTGTTCTGTATCTTCATCTTTATCCTGAAGATCATCCAGTAGCTGAAGAAAAGCACCGTACTGGTAGCTAAACAGCATCTCTTCATAACTCAGTGACCCTCTAACAAGAAAAGCGTCCGCCAATACCGACGTTCCTCCCTTGTAGAAACTGATTTTCAGCAGGTCCTCTTTAGTTAGTTCATCTTCGCCACATTGCCTCATACTGTCGATTTGAGCTGCTTGGATAAGCATAATACTCTCACAAACCTCTGGATTGTTTTCAGGCGGGAAGGCTGCATGAATGTCTTCGACTAAGTCGAACATCCGAGTTTCTTTAGCATTTAATCCTTCAACTGATTCTCCTGACAAAACACGTTTAAGTCTATCATTAAACGCTTCTTTAATATCTCCACTCACGTCAGGATCATCCAGAAGATTATCAGTGTACGGGTAGAGCATACTGTAGGCGTACATAGGGGAGGTGAGGGTGAGAGGCTGATCCCACAGAAGCTGAAGACTATTCATGATCCAGACATTTCTAAGTGCCTGGAAAATCTCTTCATTTTTCAGATTCGGATCTTCTTTTTTCGCTCGCTCGATAAAATGTTCTGCCACATCCATATAGCCTTGAGACATAAAGTAAGTCAGGAATGGCCGATCAAAGAGGAGACGTTTCTCATCGATCTCTTTAAGCGTTTTAGTAACTAACTGCTTAACTCGACTGACGGTGTCTGAATGCTTATCATCCATATCCTCAGCATAACCCGCCAGCTCCGACATGTGAGGCTCCAAGTCATCCATCAAATCTCTCAGTAATTTCTCCAGACGTTTTTCATTCCAGAGCTTTTTCCAGTATGGCACTTTTGTCAGCTTGTCAGCAGGGAAGAGGGCGGCTTCAGCGAATCCTTCTAAAGAGTCGCTTAAAAGTCGGTCGGCTTCAAGGCTATGTAACTCAGTATGCTTCATCATTTTCTCACGTCCATTTTCTTATATTATATTAGCAACTGCTTGTATAAAGTATATTTCAGATTAATAGAATGATAGTTAAGAATTTATGTAGAAGAATCCATTAGTTCAAAATTTATAATTATGATTACCAGGTCTTCCTGCTGGTTTCCAGTGATTCCTTGAATCTTTGTAAAAAGGCTTCTTCACCGATATTGTTCAGTTTGAATGCTATTGCCTGGCTGCCACCAGAAGGAATAGCGACAAGTTGAATTATTCCATCGATTTCAGTGATCATCACGCTTAATGATACTCTGCTTGAACCGGCAACACTATAACGTTCAAAGACCATCGAGGAGCTGGTGTTTCCGAATTGATGGCCGTCTTCATAATTTGTAGTCGCACTGATATCCTGAGCCAAATCACGAACAGTAGTTACAAACTTATCAAAATTTCCGGTTGTTTCGTAAATATATTTAGCCATTTTCCATCCTACTTTCCAATCAATGAATTTAAAGTAATCTTACCATTAATAGATGGAAAAGGAATCATTCTTCAGACTCATATATTCAAGTATTATTAAACTTATCTTACGCCTTCCAGGAAGCAAGTTTATACTTTTGGTCCACGATGTATCAAGAGACTAAAAATATTATATAATATATTAACATCCTATTATGATATAATGTTTGTATGATTTACTCGCGCATTCGTTTATACTATTATTTCAGATCGAAAAGGGACTTGTCTCATGCAGAATAATTAAAGTGACCGTTCCACTAAAAAGATAGTGCTGAAGGGTCTTAAATTATTTACTAATCATTGTCATATGGGTTTTAACCGCTTTTCTGATGTGGAGAGACAGCCGTATGGATCATTTTCTGATTAATCACATCGATGGCTGTGAGGTCAGTTCAGTTACTTTTTACGAAACCAGCTCGGAAGGAATTGATGAATATACTGTTGACGAAGATATGGTTGATTACTTTAATGTCAGTGTTTCTGAGGATTTTTCTAACCTGGAAGACGTACTGGCTTACCCGCAGAGATTTGTTTACTGGCACATTGACATGACTAGACAGCCATTCAGCAGTATTTCAGAAGACTCACACTCAGCAGAACTGGTTTTTACTAACGGTGATTCAGATACATTCTATATTACAGAGTCTGAATTCCAAGTAGAGGACAGATGCTATACGCTATAAAATTATAATCCATTCAGCTCATGGATGACGATCAGTGAAAACAGGGAGGCAGAATAAGAATGAGCCAACTACAACATTACGTAGACAAGTCAAACGAATTGACCCAGAGCATCTATGAATCGTATGAGAAGCAGCACGCGATAACAGACTTCAATCATTTCACTGACGTATTTCTAAAGAGAGACAGTGCCGTGCCTTTTCTAAAAGAATTCGCAGACTTTGTAAATACATACTATAGTTTTCGTCTTTTTATGTTTGAGACTTTTCAAGACTATCTCAAAAATGAATACAAAGTCACTAATTTAATTAAGTCTTCAGTTGATGTTCAGCTTTTCAAGAAGGATATTAGATCACTAGATAAGGAAAATGATTTTCCTCTATATTGTCTTGTTGACGAGGGCGGTTTGGAATATATGAGCGAGTATGAGGCTTTGTTACATGTGAGTGTGATTTCAGAGAGTCTGAAAGATATTAACAGTAACGCATAGATTAATAGTTGATTGCTGCCCTTCCATACCAGCAGAAGAGGCGAGTGGGAACTGTCAAATTTTTTATGAAAACTAAAAATTAAAGGTGGTGAAGGCCCACTGACTATACCAATCGGA
>NZ_BAAADA010000057.1:0-17899 GCF_039522005.1 Alkalibacterium indicireducens | reverse complement strand
GCTAACAGTTCCTACTGCCAAGTCTGTAGTGGACTTTCACCACCAAGTTGTCGCCCATGCCGGGCGCACGAACGAAAAAACAGCCGACACAGTCGGCTGTTTTCAAATCATCTTATTTAGTTAAGGTGTCCTTTTCGACCTTTCCGTCCTTGACGACATATTGAATGGTATCGGTGTCCGCCAGGCTCGCAATGTCTTCGATGGGATTGCCTTTAACGATGACAATATCGGCCAGTTTTCCTTTCTCAAGGGTGCCGACTTTGTCTTCCCATCCTAAACACTCAGCTGCCGTTTTTGTGGTAGCCACGATTGCTTCCATCGGTGTCATCCCCACATCGGTCATGAGTTCCAGTTCCCTTAAATTGAGTCCGTGAGGCATGACTCCAGCATCAGTACCCATAGCTATTTTAACTCCTGCTTTATGAGCTTTAGCGACACTTTCCTTGTGGATCTCAATGACTTCCTTGGACTTCTCGACAGCTGAATCAGGCATTCCGGATTCTTCAGCAAGTTCCAGAACCGATACTGGCGCCAGCAAGGTCGGCACCAGGAATGTTCCGTTTTCTTTCATCAGATCAATAGCTTCGTCATCGAGAAAGATGCCGTGTTCAATTGAATGGATGCCTGCCCGGACGGCCTGTTTGATTCCTTCAGCTCCCTGAGCGTGGGCCATGACTCGCACACCTTTTCTGAAACGCGCTTCTTCCACAATGACTTTCAGTTCTTCCAGAGAAAACTGGGTAAACTCCGGATGGTCGGTCGGGCTGAGTACGCCACCCGTCGCATGGACTTTAATGACCTCAGCTCCGGCACGAAGCATTTCACGGACTTTCTTCCGGACTTCTTCCACCCCGTCTGCCCGCCCGTCAGGCATCCCCGGATAATTGGCCTGAAGCAATTCAACCGTCTGGCCTGAAGTGGTATAACCATCGCCGTGTCCGCCAGTAATCGTCAGTGCATTGATGCTCAGCTGCAGACGCGGACCGGCTATCAGTCCCTCTTCCACAGCTTTCTTCACACCTAAATCCGCCCCTAATGCATCTCTGACAGATGTGATCCCGGCATACAGTGTTTTCCTCATATACTGGGCAGCCTGATAAAATCTGTAGGAAAAAGGAGTCTCCAGTCGTTTCTGAACTCCTTCAAACTCCATCATGACATGCACATGGGCATCGATAAGTCCTGGGAGGATGGTTCCTCCTCCGGCATCGACTATCGTTTCATCTCCAGTCAAGGTGTATCCTTCCGCTTCTCCTGCGTATAGCAAGGTGTTTCCTTCGAATACGACCAGCCCATCGCTGACCGGCTGTCCCCCTAGTCCGTCAATTAGACGTCCATTTTTTATAGCTGTTTTCCCCATATTATCTCCCCTATTAATTAATGTATCTTCTATTGTATACGAAGTCCAACCGCTTTACTATAATAGGATTAAAAATAAATGGCTTTATTCTAATTTATAAACTCTCATATAATGCTCTGATTTGCTTGAACCTTTACTGAATAATCTGCTCCAAAGCATAGGCCAGTTCCATTAACCGGACATCCTCTCCGTCCTGGCCGATAAGGGTTATGCCAATAGGCTCACCGGTTGCGCGAACATATCCAGGAACGGTGACTGCTGGATAACCGGATGCGGAATAGACAGCAGTGGCATAATTACTTAAAGTCAGAAGAACATCTACGGAGTCAAAGGCTTTTTTCAGTGCCTGTCGTGTAACCATCTGATTGGTTGTGATGATCTGAGTGATGTCTTCAGCAGTCTCTTCAACACCGGCTGACTGAATCAGCAGCTCCTGATTGAAAGGTGCCGTCTGATCTTCCCCTTCTTCTTCATTGAACGCTCTAATTGTCTCGAGAGTCAGTGGATGGGTCCGACTCTGATTGAAAAAAGACTTGATCCCTGTATTGAATTCATACTTCAGAACCGGAACATAGTCTACTTCAAGTGCCTTTTCATCTAAAGAATACTCAGATGGGATCGCTCCGGCTTCTTTCAGCTTCTGCCGAACATCTTCTATGATTTCTTCGTCTTCTTCTCTATAGAGGGACTTGATCGATTCGTTTTCCAGGATACCTGTTTTCACACCTTTAAATCCTGCTTCAGACCACTCTGCTTCTTCTGAAACTGCTGACGCCATTCCCTTGAAAAGCAGATACGTATCCTTGACAGTTTTCGCGATCGGTCCCGCAGTATCATGCGTTTTTGAAATGGGGATAACACCGTCCTGAGAGACCAGACCAAGTGTCGGTTTAAGTCCGACCACACCATTCTGACTGGCTGGATAGATGATAGACCCGGCCGTTTCCGACCCGACGGTAACCGGAGACAGGCTCAAGGCTGCAGCAGCGGCACTTCCTGCACTCGATCCTCCAACATCAAACTGTCCCAATGGATGCATCGTCTGTCCACCTACTGCAGAATATCCATTGGAACTGTCAGTAGACATAAAATTTGCCCATTCGGTCAAGTTTGTTTTCCCCAGAATCAGTGCCCCCTTTTCTTTAAGGAGCTGGATAAGTTCTGCATCTTCCTCAGCTATATAATCTCTAAGAACAGCAGCCCCCGCTGTAACAGGCATCCCCTTCACACTAACATTATCTTTAACGAGGACCGGCATACCATAAAGCAATTCATGCTCGTCATCAAAGACCAGTTCTTCAGCCTCCTGAACGATTGTCTCATTCAAAGAGATGACCGCATTGTACCTTTTCTGTCTGACTGTCTCATTCCAGAAGCACATCGCAATTTCGGCGTATGTAGTTCTGCCTTCTCTGACTAAATTCTGAAGTGTCTGTATATCGCTCGATAGAATCTCCCGTCTCAGTTCATCGCTCAGATGATACTCTTCATGGTCCAGCTCCAATTTGTACCGACTCTTCTTCGTACGAATATGTTGCTTGTCTATCTGCCCCGAAAGATAGTCTTTACTGTTAAATCCCATTAGTTGTCTCCCCTGTTCTATCTAAGTATTTAGTTCCTCATTTTATTATACACAAAATGAGGAAAGAGCCTTTAACATTGTTCAGCGAAGGCCCCTTCCTCTTTCAGTTCCGTTCAGTCATCAAGTTGTGCTAGTCAAAATCACCCGAGTCAAGCAGCTCCCGGACATAGGCCACATCTTTGTCTCCACGACCAGAAATAGTGATGATCACAGGCTCTTCAGGAGAAAATTCATCCGCCAGTTTTTTTACTAAGGCGACAGCATGGGCACTTTCTAGCGCCGGGATGATTCCTTCAGTTTCGGACAGGGTCTTGAAGGCAGACATGACCTCTTTTTTTGATACTGTATAGTATTCAGCACGTCCACTGTCTTTAAGATGACTATGTTCAGGCCCGATTCCCGGATAGTCCAGACCGGCAGCAATTGAATAGGTCGGTGCCGGGTTGCCGTTTTCATCTTGTAGGACAAGGGTTCTGAATCCGTGCAGATTCGCCGCTTTTCCCTTGCTCATCGTCGCTGCTTCTTCAGGCTCCGCCCCGATCAGACGCACATCAGTATCTTCAATATAGTGAGCAAAGGAGCCAATCGCATTGCTGCCTCCACCGGCCACTGCAACAACCGCTGCAGGCAGCCTGCCTTCTTTTTCAAGAATCTGCTTCTTCGATTCCTCGCTGATCACTGACTGGAAATACTTGACGATGGACGGATAGGGATGCGGTCCGACGGCTGAACCGAGGAGATAAAATGTGTGATCATAATTCTCGATCAGATCTCCTAGAGCGACATCAACGGCATCCTTCAACCGCCCTTGTCCTTGCTCGACAGGAACCACTTCTGCTCCGAGCAGCTCCATCCTGAATACATTGAGTGCCTGGCGCTCGGTGTCCAGTTTACCCATATAGATCGTACAGTCCATACCAAACATCGCGCAGGCCGTCGCAGTCGCTACCCCATGCTGTCCCGCTCCTGTCTCTGCAATGATGCGATGCGCACCCATTCGTTTGGCCAGAAGAATTTGTCCCACCACATTGTTTATCTTGTGCGCTCCTGTATGATTCAGGTCTTCTCTTTTAAGATAGATTTTCGGACCGCCGAAACGTTCTGACAACCGTTCGGCGTAGGTCAGGGGATTCTCTCTGCCGACATATTCTTTTAGAATCGACTGATATTCTTTCTTGAACGCGTCATCTTCTCTAGCCTCGTCAAAAGCAGCCTCAATCTTATCCAAAGCTGCCTGAAGGTTTTCAGGGACGAAACTGCCGCCAAATGTTCCAAAAAATCCTTTTGCTGTCTCCATTATCCTTGCACTCTCCTGTTCATTTACTTTTCCCATCAGAAAATCTATTACAGTTAAATAAGCTGGGCTTTTTCTTCTTCAAACAGAGCAAACAGATCTTCCAGCGTCATTTGTGCTTTTTCTCTAGCATTCAGATCCAGTTTGATTCTTCCATTTTCGAGAACGATCAGCCGATTGCCGTACTTCAAGGCATCTTCCATCCGGTGCGTGATCATCAGACAGGTGAGCTGATGAGTTTCGATAACTTCTTGTGTCAGCTCCATCAAGCGCTTTGCCGTTTTAGGATCCAGTGCAGCAGTATGTTCATCCAGAAGCAGGAGCTCTGGCCTTGTCAATGTAGCCATAAGCAGACTCAATGACTGTCTCTGCCCACCGGATAAATGCCCCGTAGGTGTATCTAGATGTTTTTCAAGTCCATTTCCAACTGAGGCACACAGGTTTTGGAATGAGTCTCTTTGAGCCTTCAATTTTCTCGGCAGCAGATACCGCTTCTCCCCTCGTTTCAGAGCGAGCAGCAGGTTTTCCGCTACCGTCATTCGTGGGGCAGTCCCCATTTTAGGATCCTGAAAGACCCGGGCGATATGACGTGCTCTTTTTTCTTCAGGTAGTCTGGTTACTTCCTTATCTTTAATGTAAAGCTTGCCGCTGGTCAGTTCGATCGTGCCGGTGATGCTGTTGAACAAAGTCGATTTCCCTGCGCCATTCCCTCCAAGGACTGTAACAAACTCTCTTTTTCTGATGGTCAGATCTATATGATCCAGAATCGTCGTATTCTTATCGGATTGATTCTGGATCGTTTTAGTTGCTTGCTCTAAAGTCAGTAGTGTTGTCATGGCTTACCCCTCCTTCCTGATCAGTGTATCCAGTTTAAGCGCCTGCCTAATTTGTGGGATCATCAGGCAGACAGCTAGTATGGATGCGCTGAATAATCTGATATAAGTCGTATCGAAGCCGAGTCTGATTACACCGAGAAGAAGCAGCTGATACAGAATGCTTCCGATGACGATGGAAATCAGTCGTTCGCCCAGAGTCACGTCCTTGAAGGCCACTTCCCCAATAATCAGTGAAGCCAGCCCAATGACGATGACACCCGTTCCTCCATTAACATCCGCATAGCCATTATTCTGAGCAATGAGAGAGCCTGCCAGCGCATTGATTCCGTTGGAAAAGACGAGCCCTATAATTTTCATGCGGTCTGTCTGAATGCCGAACGATCGAGCCATTGCTTCATTGTCTCCTGTCGCAATATAGGCCTGACCCAAGCTGGTGTAGAAGAAAAAAAGCAGCAGACCAATCACCAGACTGACTACCACTAGACCGACCACTACTGCGTCGAAATAATTGGGTAAAAAGGCTAGGCTGTTAAATATTCTTGGATGATTTAAAAGACTCAGGTTCGGACGCTGCATCACATACAGCATCACGGAATGCAGTGCCGTCATAACTAGAATACCGGCTAGAATAACTGGGACTTTTCCTTTCGTATACAGGAGACCCGTTACCAGACCCGCGCTCATCCCGGCTAGAACTGCCAGCACCATAGCGAATACGGGAGGCAGTCCATTGACAATAGCTGTAACGGCGACCGCAGCTCCTAAAGGAAACGAGCCTTCTGCTGTCAGATCCGGAAAATTCAGAATCCGATAAGTTGTGAAAATGCCGATGCCGAGTACTGCCCAAAGCAGCCCCTGTGCAATTGCTGATATGACCATAAACTGATTCCCTCTCTTATTCCCTAGTTTCGATGATGACGGCATCCTCCAGAATAGATTCTGGAATGGTGACGTTCAGACGTTCCGCTTTCTTCTGGTTGACCAGAATATCTCCTTCACTCAGGATAAAAATAGGGAACGTACTCGGGTCTTGTCCGTTCAGTACTTCTGCAGCCATCCGACCTGATTCGATCCCCATCTGCGTCTGATTGATTCCAACTGTGGCCAGCCCACCTTGAGCGATCATCAGATCGACTGTCGGAATCAGCGGCATGTCGTAACGGTCCGCTTCACTGACCACGGTGTCGAATGCACTCGCTATCGTATTGTCAGTCGGAAGATAGATCACATCGACTTCCTGAGACATGGATGCAACCATCTGCTGAATATTATTCGTACTTGATACCGTATAAGTGACCGGTTCAAGACCCATAGATTCAATCACTTCTGTTGCCCGTTTTGCTTCAGCCCTGGAATTGTCCTCACCTGAACTGTATAACAGCCCGATCGTTGAGACTTCCGGAAGAACGGCATTCATCAGCTCCAGCTGAGCTTCGACCGGGGCTTGATTCTTCACACCTGTGACATTCGTTCCCGGCTCGTCTTCCGACTCCACCAGACCGGCACCGATTGGATCGGACACGGCGCCCATGATGATTGGAATCTCACTGGTTGCATTGGCAAACGCCTGACTGGCCGGTGTCCCGATACCGATCAGCAGGTCTGCCCCGTCTTCAACAAGAGCTTGCGCCATCGTGTTCATCAGGTTCTGATCCCCTTGAGCATTCTGAAAGTCGATCTCTGCGTTCTCTCCTTCCACATAGCCATGTTCAGCCAGCCCTTCGATTGCCCCCGCCGTAATTTCGTCCAGTGAGGGATGGCTGGTGGTCTGTAGAATACCAATCCTTACTGTTCTCAGTTCTTCGTTCTCAATACCTGCTTGTTCGCTTCCATTATCGCTCCCGCTATATGTAGCCGTGTCGTTATCTGCACTAGTCAGCGAGGCAACAAAGACTCCGATAAGTAAAACTAGAATAGCTCCTAAAGTGATGATCATACCTTTTCTTTTCATGATTGATTGGTCCTCTCTTAATTAGATTCATCAGTTTGTCAGTCAGTTTTTTATTTCGCCAGTCCCAGTCAGATTCCATCTGCATCCACTCCTTTAATTAAGACTCATTTGACTGAAGATTTTTTCCCATCCATTCCTAGTGGTACAAAAAAAGGCAATTTCCACGAATTGAATCGAATCGTGGAAATTGCCTTAAAATAAACAAAAACCACATAGATAACTTATCATCTATGCGGTGTAAAAAAATCCTCGTCAAAGTGAGCCGGCATAGATACAAAATTTAGATTTGTTCTAAACGTTGTATCTATGAAAGAAAGTCTTCATCTATACAACGATCTGCGCCAGCTGTTCCAAGCCATATTCAGTTGTCTGGATTGAGCAGATCGTGTAAGCATACTGACCTTCCTTTCGTCTGTTTTTTAATGTGATTCTCATACTACACCTATGAAATGGATCCGTCAACATCTTTTTTGAGAAATTTAAACTGATTTCAAATTTTTTAAATCACTGGTGGCCAGAAGGGGATTCTACTGTATGTAAATCAATCTCTTTCTTTTTCCTGCTGTCCGGCCTGTTTCAACTTAGTCGGTAAAGAAACCTTCTTCAAAGCTGTCTGTCCACTGCTTATCCTCCTGTTATTTCCTCTACTTTTACTTATGCATAATATAATATCTAATAAAACCGTTTTAATAAATTTATGCAAACAATATATACTGAACATTTCCTACTTATCAAGTTATTTCAGACAACCTTTATTTTTATTCCTTCCTGTTTTCTTTTTTACCAGACATGTTAAACTTGGAAAGAGAGCAAAAGAAAGGTTTGACACATTATGAGTAAACGCGTTGCTATAATTGGAGCAGGAGTCGTCGGTTCTTCTGCCGCTTATGAATTGAGCAAAGATCCTTCTATCGATTTGACGATATATGACGAAGGAACGGGACAGGGAACATCAGCTGCTGCAGGAATAATCAGCCCATGGCTTTCCAGACGTCGAAACAAAAAATGGTATGTCATGGTCAAAGAAGGCGCTGCTTTCTACCCCGACTTTCTTTCTGAAGTCATGCAAGGAAAGGAAATTCCCTCTTCAGTTTACAAGAAAGTCGGCACCCTTCTGTTTAAAAAGAAGCCCGAGTATCTGACTGAAATGCTTGAAATAGGAGAAAAACGACGCCTCGACGCACCGGAAATAGGTGAGCTCGCTATTTTAACTGCCGATGAAATAAGAGAGAAAATCCCACTCTATCAAGGGGAAAATTCAGCACTCTGGGCTTCCGGAGGGGCACGCGTTGACGGTGGCCGGTTAGTTGAGCTGCTTTTATCACGAGCGGTTGAGAATGGGGCTGCAGTGATCAAGAAAAAAGCCCGATTCAAGCGAGCAGATCAGGGCTATTCAGTCCTGACCGACCACTCTGAAGGCATTTTTGATTCTGTCGTTCTCTCCGCTGCAGCCTGGCTCCCGGATCTGCTCGATCCTGCAGGCTATAACGTTGATATCAGGCCACAGAAAGGTCAGCTGGCGGAAGTCCAGCTGGCAGATCATCATACTGAAAACTGGCCGGTCATCATGCCTGAAGGCGAAGCGGACATTATTCCATTTGAAGACGGGAAAGTAGTGATAGGCGCGACGCATGAGAATGACAAAGGATTCAATCTGACGATCGACGAAGAACTAGTCAGCACACTGATCGATGATGCCGCTGCTTTCTTTTCGACAGAACTGCATCAGGCTTCCATTACAGCTTACAGGGCTGGGACTAGAGCCTATACCTCTGACTTTGCTCCATTTTTCGGAGAAGTTCCCGATCTTTCAAACGTGTATGCAGCCAGCGGTCTCGGATCGACAGGCTTGACGGCAGGTCCTTTAGTCGGAAAATGTCTGGCGGATCTTGTTAGACAGCTCTCGCCTCTGCTTCCCGTTGAAGATTATCCAATCGCTGACTATGTCAAAAAAAGAGCTGACTTAATTGTCTGACTCCAGTAAGTAAGGTATACTTTTAAAGTAAGAGTGAGACAGGTAGACAAGGAGAGAGAATCATGAAATCAGATAAAGTAGGCAAAATCATCGGATGGGCCGCCATGGCGATAGCCCTGATCGGATTTTTCATCTGGAATATCCCTCTAGGATTAGCAGCAATCATTTTAGGAACTGTCGGTCTTGCCAGTAATGAAAAAGGGTTGAACTGGACAGCCATTGCTTTCGGAGCGATCGCGATGATTATTGGTATCATATAAATTAAATGCACTGTAGATAAAAGAATCCCCCTTGCAGCAGGACATAGGTCCTTCGCAAGGGGGATTAATTTATTTACCGTTCACCTTTCTTGTACCCTTTATTCTGAAGCGAGGCACTGTAAAGTCCGATACTCAGCGAGAGAACCGCAAGCCCCAGTGAGTAGCCGCCAATGATGTCTGACGGATAATGCACACCCAGATACACTCGGCTGATGCCGATCAGACCAATCAGTGGGATAAGTGTCAACGAAGCGATGATAACGGGTTTCCAGCTTTTACTGGCCCGAATAATCAGAAACAGGAGCGCACCATAAGTAATGATCGAACCCATGGCATGCCCACTTGGAAATGAGTAGCCGCCCTGAACAATCAGATGCTCAACGTGTGTTGGTCGTGGTCGTCTGAAGAAAAACTTGACCAGCTGGTTCACACCTCCGGCTCCGACACTGACTGTCAGAAAATACCAGACCGCCAGTCGCGTGTTTTTTCTGAAACGCCAGATATAGAGAGAAAAAAGGATCGTAAACAGTCCCACGAACCAGACATCACCCAGACGTGTGACAAAGATGAATCCCCATGTCAGAAGAGCTCGTCTCTCTTCATGAAACTCGTTCCCTATCACTTCATCCAGTAGACCGATGAATCCCCAGTCATAAAAACTCATCCAGACTAAAAAGAGAAATGGAATGCTGAGCACCATGGCCAGGATAAACAGATTTTTTGGCTTGCCGAATTTATTAACTATATATTCTTTTGCTTCTTCCATTATTCTATCCTTTCGCAACCTATTTATGTTTTCAATTTACCAGTTTACCGTGTATACATCTGACTTTCAACCGTTACACTCGTGTTCGAAATTCAGACATATCTAAATGCAAAGTGGCTTTGACATGAAGTCTGTCTTCCGGTAAAGTAGTTTAGGGAAACTCAATTTCAACCCATGTTTTTCTCCCTACTATCTGTCTTTCAAGACGGCAAAAAAGAGGAGTACACCATGAAAGTTTTTGATTATGAAGATATACAACTTATTCCGGCGAAATCGATCGTCAGAAGTCGTTCAGAATGTGACACATCCATTACATTAGGCAAGCACACCTTTGCCATGCCTGTAGTTCCTGCAAATATGCAGACAGTAGTGGACGAAGAACTGTCCATCTGGCTCGCAGAAAATAATTATTTCTATGTCATGCACCGGTTTGAAGAAGAAACACGTATGAACTTCATCCGTACTATGCATGAACGCGGTCTGTATGCTTCTATCAGTCTAGGCGTCAAAACAGATGAATATGATTTTGTAAAAGAACTAGCTGAAGAAAATCTTGCACCCGACTACATCACAATCGATGTGGCCCACGGTCATTCTGATCTGGTCATCGATATGATCCGCCACGTGAAGCGCCATCTTCCAGAGACGTTTCTGATTGCCGGTAATGTCGGCACACCAGAAGCCGTACGTGAACTTGAAAACGCCGGTGCAGATGCAACCAAAGTCGGTATTGGTCCGGGTAAAGTCTGCACAACTAAACTGAAAACTGGTTTCGGAACCGGTGGATGGCAGCTTGCTGCTCTTTCTCATTGTTCCAAAGCAGCCCGTAAGCCACTGATTGCCGATGGCGGTATCCGTACTCATGGAGACATCGCAAAATCCATTCGTTTCGGTGCAACTATGGTCATGATCGGTTCCCTGTTCGCAGGACACGATCAGTCTCCAGGAAAAATGGTGACGATCGATGGCAGACCGTATAAAGAATACTTCGGCAGCGCCTCTTCTCACCAGAAAGGCGAGCGTAAAAACGTCGAAGGGAAAAAGATGCTGACAGAATACAAAGGAGATATCGCTGATACACTCCTTGAAATGAAACAGGATCTGCAGTCTTCCATCTCTTACGCTGGAGGGAATGACATTGAGTCGCTTCGTAAAGTCGATTATGTTATTGTTAAAAATTCCATCATGAATGGTGAAAACTATAACGCAAGCGGAATTGATGTGCCGGACAGCTTCGCATCGAGCAATTTCACTTCCTGAACAGAATGACAGACTAATCTGAATAGAATGAGCCCCATAAGTTGATTGAGAGACAGTCAGCTTGTGGGGCTTTGTTTTCCTACTTTTTTATTTCAATTATTATAATCACTAAAATATAAAGAAAAACGAGAAATAAGGCGAGAAATAG
This sequence comes from Alkalibacterium indicireducens, assembly GCF_039522005.1. Taxonomy (NCBI): domain Bacteria; kingdom Bacillati; phylum Bacillota; class Bacilli; order Lactobacillales; family Carnobacteriaceae; genus Alkalibacterium; species Alkalibacterium indicireducens. The sequence continues at coordinate 6,467 of NZ_BAAADA010000057.1, read as the reverse complement.
TGTCCAGAACGGAAGGTCGAACAACAAGCTCAAAATCAGATAAATCAGCAAGGTAAAAAGGGGATACCATACAATCGTTTTTGGATCGACTTCCATAGGCTAGTCCTCGTTTTCAGTCATAGGCTGGTCTGATTTCTTGCTAATCAGACTCAGGATCTTATCAACAGTATCCTCAACAGACTTGTTTTCAATAATCAGATCTGCTTCTTCTACTGGTTTCAGTTCATCTGTCTGTCTGCTGAAAGATAGACGTTCACAAATTTTCTGTTCACTGTCTCCACGATTTCTCATTCTCTTTTTCATCTCTTCAGTTGAAACATATATAAAGACTACGACAGTTTCTTTTGGAAAAGTCTCTTTCATGGCACGCGCTCCATTTTTATCCAGAGAAACGTGGACGACTCGCTTATTTTTCAGCGCTTCAGTCACTTCCTTCTTTGTCAGACCGTAAAGTGTCTGATTATAGACAGTCTGTTCAATAAAATCATCCGAGTCCAGCTCCTCAACTTTTCTGAAATAGTAATCAACTCCATCTATCTCTCCTTCGCGAGGCTGACGGGTTGTCGTCGTCACCAGTTTCGGTATCCCTTTCTTTGTCAAAAGTTCTCCCACTGTCGTTTTTCCGCTCCCACTTGGTCCAACCAGGACGATGATCCGATTATCGTTCGTCATTATATGCTCAGTCTCCTCTTTATGAAAAGAGAATAGACCGAATCGGTCTGCTTACTCTCTTCACTGGTTATATCTATAGTTATCCGCCTAGCGTGACATCAGTCTCCTGATACCATTCCAGTGCTTCATGCAGATGCTCAACTTTATAGTTCGGCCAGTATTCATCAATGACATAGATATCAGAGTAAATAGACTGGATCGGCAGAAAACCGCTCAAGCGTCTTCGTCCGCCCCATCTCAGGACCATGTCCATACGGGAAATATCTTTAGATGCTATATGGTCGATGACATTATTATCACTAGAAGCTTCTCCATTTTTCAGTCCATAATTTAGATCCCAGTTCCAACCGTAATTGACGAGGAAATTAACTTTCATTCTGCCTTCGCCGAATTTTGTCCGCTTCATTGCATAAGGAAGCAGTTCTTTAGGAAATACTTTGGAATCCGTATTTCCTATGACGAGTAAATCTGCGTCACGTTTTTTCAGTTCATTCACTGAATCGACACATGCTTTCTGAAACGCTTTTGTCTGAAGCGAAGGTCGCTTGACATTATCCATAGTAAAGCCATAATAGGTCATTTCTTCTACACCGAGCTCAAGGCAGGCTTCGTATAATTTGAGCCCAGGTCCGATCCCATGATCATACCCATCATGTTTTTTTAACCCTTTATGGACGGCCCATCTCCTGTTGCCGTCTGGAATCACGCCAATGTGTTTTGGTAAACGTTTATAGTTTTTCATTAATCTAAAAGTCTCCCTCTAATTGTTTTGCAAACATTCCAGAATCAATGGATAAAATGCTTACTACTATCATACCGTTTTTTAGATGGATTCATCAACTAAGAGAACAGTTTTCATTGAAAAAAGTTCTGTATAAACACATTATCAAGAATTCTTCTTCAGTAATCGAAAAGTTTCTTTCTTACACTATAAAAATGACCCTTTAAGCTTTGATTTGTTCATGTTTTATCAATTTAATTAAGCTTTGTTATAATTATAATTTAAATAAATAGCATATATTGTGATTAACTGAGCAATATAGTTCATATATAATAACAGTAAGAATTTAACAAGAAAGGAAGAAAAAATATGAAAGCAGCTGTTGTAACGAGCGACAAGACAGTTGAAGTTAAAGACAAGGATATCAGAGCGATTCGTTCAGGAGAAGCACTCGTTGATGTGGAATTTTGTGGTGTGTGCCACACCGATCTTCACGTTAAAAATGCAGACTTTGGTGACAAGACAGGCGTTACCCTCGGCCATGAAGGAATTGGTGTTGTCAGAGAAGTAGCAGATGATGTCACTAGTTTAAAAGTCGGTGACCGCGTCAGTATTGCCTGGTTCTTCGAAGGCTGCGGCCACTGTGAATACTGTGTAAACGGACGTGAAACGTTATGTCGTGAAGTAAAGAATGCCGGTTATTCTGTGGATGGCGCGATGGCCGAACATTGTATTGTGACCGCTGACTATGCAGTAAAAGTTCCAGATGGCCTGGATCCTGCTGCTGCAAGTAGTGTGACCTGTGCAGGTGTGACAACTTATAAGGCTATAAAAGAGTCTAAAATCAAACCGGGCCAGTGGATTGCGATTTACGGCCTGGGTCGTCTGGGCAACCTTGCTCTGCAGTATGCCAAAAATGTCTTCAATGCTAAAGTCGTAGCGATCGATGTCAACGACACACAGCTTGATTTTGCTAGAGAAGTGGGTGCAGATCTGATCCTCAACCCGACAAAAGAAAATGCTGAGCAAGTTATGCAGGAAAAAATTGGTGGAGCCCATGCAGCTATAGTAACAGCTGTAGCAAAATCCGCCTTCAACTCTGCCATTGACTGTGTTCGTGCAGGTGGTGTTGTCGTCGCAGTCGGACTACCACCGGAAGCCATGGACTTGAGCATCCCTCGTCTGGTACTGGATGGAATAGAAGTCGTCGGCTCTTTAGTCGGTACCCGTGAAGACCTGCGTGAAGCATTTGACTTTGCAGCTGAAGGACTGGTCGTCCCCAAAGTTGAAAAACGCCCGATCGAAGACATTAATGATATCTTCGATGAAATGATAGAAGGTAAATTCAAAGGCCGGATGGTCATTGATATGAATATGTAACTATAAACTTATGCAAAAGGGCTGTTCTGACAACACATTCAGAACAGCCTTACTTTTTTCACAGCATTATCGCTGTCCATGGGTATTAAGAACCTATCAGATTATCAGTTGCCTGTTATGTATAAAAAAGACCCTCACAGCTATAGTGACCTTTAAAAGTTAGAACCGAAAAATCTAACCTTTTGGGGTTGCACACAGCTGAGGGTCTTTACTTTATTCATTTAATTGATGGAATACGCTTTGCTTTCTTCAAGAAAAGCAGCTCGGTCTTTTTCAGGGACCATTGACCCGCCTGTTGCCCAGGCAACATGAGTAGCCTGATCCATTTTATCAGACAGACCTGATGATTCGATGTAGCCCTTGCCATTATCAGTCGTCATCAGACGATAAGGCCCGACCAGCCCAGCGACTGCAGCCGGCTCGAGGAAAATCGATTCAGTGTCATACAGACTGGAAAGCAGCCCATTGAACACACCTTCCTGCACAGAGTACCCGCCACTGAAGAACGTTCTCATCAGTTTAGCAACTAAACCTGATGTGCGTGGAACAGCCAGACCATCGGCGATAGTCAGTCCACCTAGCTGGAAGTCAAAGACGGATACATCATCATATTTTTCAGTCATCAACCCGACAAGCATGCTCGGCATTTTGGTCGGTTCTGCGAAGAAGCAATGCACATGTTCTCCGAAAGCCTGCTTCAGACCAAACGTAATCCCACCTGGAGACCCGCCGATCCCACAAGGCAGATAGACGAACAACGGGTGGTCAGCATCAACAGTGATTCCCTCACGCTCAAGCTGTTTCTTCATTCGGTAGCCGCCTACTGTGTAACCTAAGAAAAGCTCCACTGAATGCTCGTCATCTACAAAATAGCTGTTAGGATTCGCATCAGATTCAGCGCGACCATTTTCTACAGCTTTGGAGAAATCTGTGTCGTGCTCGATAACTTCGACACCTTTGTCTCTTAAATAATCTTTCTTCCACTGCTTGGCTTCTACGGACATATGGACCGTTACGTTAAATCCAAGTTTACGCGCCATCGTCCCTACGCTGATCCCCAGATTTCCTGTTGTTCCTACAGCAATATGGTAGGCGGAGAAAAATTCATTAAATGCTTCACTTGCAAATACAGCATAGTCTTCTTCGGTACTTTCGAGCATTCCTTTTTCAAGCGCAAGATTTTCTGCATGCTTCAGCACTTCATAAATCGCACCACGTGCCTTGATCGTTCCTGATATAGGCAGCAGATCATCACGTTTAAGTAACAATTTGCCGCCTAGAGTCGTTTCAAGTGTGTCATTCAAGTAGTTCTTCATGTCTGAAATTTCTGACACCGGTGATTCTATTATCCCATCAGTGGCTTCAGTTTCCGGGAAAGCTACACGGATGAAAGCTGCAAATCTCTGCAGACGTGCCTCCGCATCCTCAATATCGGCCACCGAGTACTTAGTCTGTTTCGTTGCTTCTTCAACAGGGAGATACATTGAATTGTTCCAAAAGATTTCTTCACTGCTTCTGATGTCAGTCAGTAAAGGGTTTGATGCAATAAGTTGTTCTATATCTGTCATAATTGTTCCTGCTTCCTTTCATAAAAAAACTTCTCTGATTCATTCAAGCTCGTTTATTGTAGCATATTCAACCTGATGAAAAAACCTTAAGGACGGCCTTCTCATCATAAGATAAGAAGGCTTTTACTATTCTGTAAATAAATCGTCACGCTTAAGGGCTTATTATGCGGTAGCCCGTTTTCAGGATTTGTTCGCCAAGTAGTCAGTGATCAGTTCCAGAAAGTCCTCACCGTATTTTTCCAGCTTCGCCTCTCCCACTCCATGAACGGAAAGGAAATCTGCTGGTGTCTGTGGGAATACGGCCGCCATACTCATCAATGCCTTATCTGTAAACACAACAAACGGGGGTTTCCCGATTTCCGCAGCAATGTCTTTGCGTAACGCTCTAAGTTGCTCGAATAGCGTTTCATCGTATTCTTCTACAGCAGCTTGCTTGGTATTGGTTCGCTCAGCCTTCTGGTGTCTTGTCATTAACAGCTGGCTGCGGGCATGTAGCAGATCCACAGACTTCTCCGTGAATTTCAGGATCGGATACTGGTCCCCTCCCACGTGAAGAAACTGCTCGCTCACCATAAGCGCAATGATGTCCTTGATTTCCTGATCAGCTGATTCTTTCATGATGCCGTAAGTCGAAAGGTCATCGAACCCCTGCGCTCTGATTCTCGCATTATCTTTCCCTCTCAAAACATCCGTCACGAGTCCCATCCCGTACTGCTGATTCATTCTGTAGATGCAAGACAAAATTTTCTGGCAGGCTTTGGTCACATCGACAAGTTCCGTTTCTCCATTACAGTTCGAGCAGTTGTCACATGTCTCAAACTGCGGTGTTTCATCAAAGTAGTCCAGAATGATCTTGCGGAGACACTGGCCCGTTTTGCAATAAGAAATGATCGTATTCAGATTCTTCTTTGCATGCGGGTGATTCCCCTGTTCAATCAGTAGATTATTCGTAATGATGTCCTGACTCGAATAGAACAGGACCGCTTCAGCAGGTGCTCCATCTCGTCCGGCACGACCGGCTTCCTGATAGTAACTTTCCATATCAAGCGGCATATTGTAATGGATAACGCGACGCACATTACTTTTGTCGATGCCCATTCCAAAGGCATTTGTCGCAACTATGATAGGGGTCTTATCATACAAAAAGTCTTCCTGATACCGGGTTCGCTCTTCTGGAGTCAGTCCGGCATGATAATACCCGACACCGTACCCCTTTTTCTTTAGAAACGCATGGACCCGTTCTACATTCTTTCTGGTGTTGCAGTAAATTACACTGGATTCTTTATCTTTAAGCAGATCAAGCAGCTTCTGCTGTTTTTTCTTGGGGTGCACAATGGAAAATGTCAGGTTTGGTCGGTCAAAACTGGCTGTGAAGGCGTAAGGATCGTCCAGTTCCAGTTTTTCCGCAATATCTTCTCTGACTTTCTGAGTTGCCGTGGCAGTAAAGGCAGCAAAAGGCGGATACGTCGAACAGTATGCCCGGACTTTTGGAATCGCCTGATAACTTGGACGGAAATCATGTCCCCACTGTGAAATACAGTGAGCTTCATCTACAGCAATCAGATTGATGTTCATCTGACTCAGACGGCTCAGAAAATAATCGTTTTCCAGTCGTTCAGGAGACACATAAAGCAGATCGATCTCGCTTCTGATTGCCTGTCTGATAATCTCGTTCTGCTGATCAAGAGAGAGCTGGCTGGTCAAAAATCCTGCCCGGATGCCCATTGAAAGCAGCCCATCCACCTGGTCTTTCATCAGAGAAATAAGTGGAGAGATAACGAGCGTCAAGCCGTCCATTTCGACAGCAGGAATCTGGTAGCATAGTGATTTCCCTCCACCAGTCGGCATGATTCCCATGACATCCCGGCCGCTCATGATCGCTTCAATGATTCCCTGCTGACCGGGGCGGAAAGAGGTATAGCCATAGTATTGCTTGAGTGTTTGATTAATTGTGTTCACTGTATCGCTCCTAACCATTCAGTTGTGTCACTGTGCATAAACAGACTGATCTATTCTAACATAATAACAGCAGGCCTCAAAGGTCTCATCAAGTGTTATATGTGTAAAGTTATTCTCGGAAATTTATTCTAGAAATCTGAAACGCAGTTTATTGTTTTTGTCTTTCT
>NZ_BAAADA010000056.1:0-2732 GCF_039522005.1 Alkalibacterium indicireducens | reverse complement strand
GCTAACAGTTCCTACTGCCAAGTCTGTAGTGGACTTTCACCACCAAGTTGTCGCCCATGCCGGGCGCACGAACAAAAAAAGATGACCTCAGTCGGGCCATCTTTTAATGGTATCACATGCTTTAGCTTATTGCTGTTACTCTAACTGTCAGCTCAGCAGATACTTTTTTATGAAGTTTAATTTCAACGTGCTGAGTCCCTACAGAACGCATTGGAAGTGGCTGATTGATTTTTCGTTTGTCGACCTTTATTCCAAGCTGTTTTTCAAGTTCTTTTGCAATCTGCTTAGTGGTCACTGAACCGAACAGTCGGCCATCTTCTGCAGCTTTTGCTTTTATTTCAATCGAGCCGTTTTCAATCGTTTCTTTATCTTTTTCTGCAGCTTCAAGAATTTCCTGTTCTTCTCTTTTCTGAGCTTTCTTCTTCATATTCAGTTCCTGCTTAGCTCCGGAAGTTGCTTCCTTAGCCAGACCTTTCTTCAGCAAAAAGTTATTGGCGTATCCGTCAGATACATTTTTAACTTCACCTTTTTTTCCCGTTCCTTTAACATCTTTTAATAGAATAACTTCCATAGTCAAGTCTCCTTCTCTGTTCTTTAATCGAGTTGAGCATTTATAACTTCTTTTAATTCTTCTATTATTTCTGAAACACTTTTTCCGTCAATCTGTGTGGCTGCATTGGACAGATGTCCCCCGCCACCCATTTTTTCCATGATGATCTGTACGTTGATCTTACCTAAGCTTCTTGCACTGATTCCTACCATATCTTCAGAGCGTCTGGTAACGACGAATGCCGCTTCTACTCCTGACATACTCAGCATCGTATCTGCCGTCTGAGCAGAGGTGACAGTATCGTAAATCGTCTCGTTGTCTCCGCTGGCAATGGCTACTCCATCTCGAACAAACTCAATTGTTTCGATCAACCTGCTTCGCTGCAGGTACTTCTCAGGGTCTTCTTTCAACAGACGGTGAATCATAGTAGAATTCGCTCCTACAGACTGAAGATAACTTGCTGCATCAAACGTTCTGGATCCTGTTCTTAAACTGAAGTTGTTTGTATCAACGACGATTCCGCCTAGCATAGCTGTAGCTTCTATTCGATTGATCGGATCACCGTCTGTTGAGACATACTCAAACAATTCAGTGATCAGTTCAGCTGTTGATGAAGCATATGGTTCAATATAAACAAGAAGTGGATTCTCTGTAAATTCTTCTCCTCTTCTGTGATGATCGATAACCATATTCTTCTTAGTTTTTTTAAGCAGGTTCGGTGCAATTGAGAGCACAGGTTTGTGATGATCGACCAGTACGACCAGATCATTGGGACCTATCCGCTTCTCGGCATCGGCAGGAGAAATGATGTTCTTCTTCACCTGCTCGTGTTTCTGAATCTCGCTCATCAGTTTGGCTACATCATCACTTAAGTCATCCTGATCTACTACGACGTATACCTTTTTTTTAAGCATCATTGCTATCCTGGCAACGCCCAACGAAGATCCTATAGCGTCTAGGTCGGGATTCTTGTGTCCCATGACGAATATCTGTTCACTGTCGTTCATCAGTTTCTGCATAGCTTGACTGATCATGCGCGACCGGACACGGGTCCGTTTTTCCATAGGATTTGTCTTGCCCCCATAGTATCTGGGTTCTTCATCTACAGCTTTCACTATTGCCTGATCTCCACCTCGGCCTAAAGCCAAATCAAGATTACTTTGCGCAAGGTCTGCCAGCTTGTCAAAGGTAGCATCCCCGTAGGAAAGTCCCAAGCTGATTGTTAACGGCAAGTTCCTTTTGGATGTGCGATCTCGGATATTATCAATAATATTGAACTTCTCTTTTTCAAGACGTTCCAGTTCTTTTCTGTTCAGTAAGAGGAAGTAACGATCTGAAGATATCCGCTTATAGAATATTCCGTGCTGCCTGCCCCAGTTTGAGAAATATGTGGTCAGCATGCTGTCGAATCCAGATACGCCTCTGTCATCAAGCCCTTGAGTAATTTCGTCATAGTTATCCAGAAATAACCAGCCGACAACTGCACGGGCATCTTCATACTTTTCCTTAATCGTGGCATATTCAGTAATATCCATAAGATAAATCGCATGGATGTCTTTCTGAACAGTAACCTGGTAGATTTTATTTTCCCATTCAATCAGATTATTGTGGTTCGATGAATCGCTGTAACAGTCGAATAATTCTTCATGGATTTCTTCAAGTGTCTCACCCAGAACATTATCAGTCTTTACCAACTGTGTCTGCATATAGGGGTTCAACCACTCGACCTGATTCTTTTCATTCAATAAAAGGATTCCAATAGGCATCTTAATCAGAGCTTCCTGCTCACCACGCTTAATTCGGTAAGAAAGATTCTTGATGTATTCATTGAGCTCTTTTATATAGATATTCCCTATACGCCAGAAAACTATTAGAGTAATGACAAAGAGAACCAGCATGATTGCTCCAAGCCACAGATACGCGATAAAACTCATTAGCGTCATAATCAATTGTATGGCAAGGGCAAAAAATATAATCAGACGTAATGACGGGTCTTTCAGAAACTTTGGAAGACTGTCTTCCTTCAATTTATTGTTCATAGTTTCTCCTTTTAGCCCATTTTCCTTTATTCTATCATCTTTCGCCCATCTATTCTATATGTGATAAGCATTTATATGTGTAAAGTTATTCTCGGAAATTTATTCTAGAAATCTGAAACGCAGTTTATTGTTTTTGTCTTTCT
>NZ_BAAADA010000055.1:582-867 GCF_039522005.1 Alkalibacterium indicireducens | reverse complement strand
ATAGTGATATGTGGAGCGGACCAGTACTAATCGGTCGAGGACTTAACCACAAGAAAGAAAGTATAGCGAGGCGGGTAGATGATCCCGGGATTTGACCACACATACCCTGAATGAGCACCGTAAGGGCGCAATGGGTAAGGGTGTCACATCACGCGGTCATCTGCCGAGCGAAACTGGACTGATGTGTGTTAAGGGTAAGTGGTGTTGTTTCGTGTTGATCAGCTGTCTAGTTTTGAGAGAACAACGTTCTCCAGTTTAATAGAAGAGTCACTGTGCGGTGACGAT
>NZ_BAAADA010000055.1:0-560 GCF_039522005.1 Alkalibacterium indicireducens | reverse complement strand
CTGCCTTACAAGCAGAGGGTCAGCGGTTCGAGCCCGTTAACCTCCATAGATCCATGAGCCGTTAGCTCAGTTGGTAGAGCAACTGACTTTTAATCAGTGGGTCACAGGTTCGAATCCTGTACGGCTCATTGCAAACGGCAATATGACCATCCATGCGTCCTTAGCTCAATTGGATAGAGCACCTGACTTCGGATCAGGCGGTTAAGGGTTCAAGTCCTTTAGGGCGCGTAAGATATCAAAATACAAAGGTTGCTTTAGATGGAAATCTTAAGCTGCCTTTTTTTGATACTCTCAGGATTGACGTTGCTTCTCTCTTTTCATTTGCCATAATTGTTGGTATAATTGTTAATAGTCAAAAATAGTCAAACAATCATCGATGCCTTATAGTCAATAGTAAAGCATTATGGTGTTAAGTCAAGAGAAGAGAATAGATTATAAATAGACAACCTAATTTCATAAAAAAGGGTGCACTGAACTAAACCGCCACGCATTCGAAAATACGTTCGGTTTATATCTTCGGATAGTCGTCCTTAAGAAATAGTTTCTCTTAAGACTCTATC
>NZ_BAAADA010000054.1:0-7147 GCF_039522005.1 Alkalibacterium indicireducens | reverse complement strand
CATTCTTTCAAACAGTTAATCAATCAACTAAGTTAAGAACAATTCTTAACTACAAACTTATTATACGAGGAAGGGTTAGGCATGTTTGAAAAAATATTAGTAGCCAACAGAGGTGAAATAGCTGTACGTATTATTCGGGCCTGCAAAGAACTGGGCATCAAAACGGTAGCCATCTATTCTACTGCCGACGAAGATGCCCTTCATATGCAGCTGGCAGACGAAGCGGTTTGTATTGGTCCACCTAAAGCGTCAGATTCGTACCTGAATATACATAATATTCTGAGTGCAGCGGTACTGACAGGTGCGGAAGCTATTCATCCCGGTTTTGGTTTTCTTTCCGAAAATAGTCTATTTGCTGCGATGTGTGAAGAAGTGAATATTACATTTATCGGACCTGATAAGGAAACGATCGAACAGATGGGGAATAAGTCCAACGCGAGAGAAATGATGCAGAAGGCTAATGTACCCGTCATTCCTGGAAGCAATTCATCTATTACGACCTTGGATGAGCTGCATGAACACGTCCAGTCTATCGGCCTTCCTGTGATTATAAAAGCAGTAGCCGGCGGGGGCGGTAAAGGGATGCGTATGGTATTCGACTCAGATCTGCTGGAAGCCAGCTTTCTTCAGGCGCAGTCTGAATCGAAAGCAGCATTCAATGATAACCGTATGTATGTAGAAAAGATCATTACGCCAGCCAAGCATATCGAAGTGCAGATTCTGGCTGACCATCACGGAAATGTTATCCATCTTGGTGAAAGAGACTGTTCTCTTCAAAGAAACCATCAGAAGATCGTTGAGGAAGCACCCAGCTCCTCTTTGACAGATGAAGCTAGAGAGAATATCTGTATGAGTGCAGTGAGAGCTGCTCAGGGAGTAAGGTACAAAAATGCCGGCACGATCGAGTTTTTAGTTGATCAGAACGAGCAGTACTACTTCATGGAAATGAATACGCGCATACAAGTTGAGCATCCTATTACTGAAATGATCACTCATGTCGATATCGTCAAGGAACAGATCCGGATTGCTGCCGGACTGCCACTGACTGTGACTCAGGAAGATATTGAATTTAAAGGACACGCGATAGAATGTCGTATCAATGCTGAGAACCCTGCTTTCAATTTTGCACCTTCTCCAGGAGAAATCACGTACCTGAACATGCCATCGGGCGGCTTAGGTCTGCGTGTGGATACAGCGATGTTTGCGGGAGGAATAATTCCGCCCCACTATGATTCGATGATTGCAAAGATAATTACTCATGGTCAGACTAGAGAAGATGCTGTACGCAAAATGATCCGGGCGCTCGACGAAATGGTTGTAGAAGGTATCCAGACTAACCTTGATTTTCAGCATGATCTTCTAAGTCATGAAGTATTTGAATCTGGTGAGTATACGACGGAAACCTTGTCCCAGCAGATCATTCCTGACTGGTTGAACGAGAAGGAGGCGGAGAATGAGGCTATTTAAAAAAAGGCCCTATATTTCTATACAGAAAAGCACCTCTCAAAACGGGCCGACTGTTCCGGATGGGATGTTTGAAAAATGTCCTCAATGTAAACAGTCCGTGTACGTAAAGAGTTTAGGACAGGAAAGAATATGTCCTAACTGTCACTACGCCTTACGTATCCGTGCTCAGGAAAGACTGGCACTCACTGTTGATCCAAATAGTTTCTCAGAATGGGACGGCGAGGTGCATGCGTCAGATCCACTTCAATTTCCAGGATATGAAGAAAAAATTCAGAACGTCCAAATAAATACCGGATTAAGGGAGGCTGTTCTGACCGGGCAGGCACGATTTAATTCAATTGAATCGGCCATTGGAATTATGGATTCACACTTCATTATGGGAAGCATGGGCCAGGCCGTTGGAGAAAAAATAACCCGGTTATTTGAAAGAGCGACTGAAAAAAATTTACCTGTTGTACTTTTTACAGCATCCGGTGGCGCCAGAATGCAGGAAGGAATCTTTTCGCTTATGCAGATGGCTAAAACCAGCGCGGCAATTAAAAGGCATTCAGAAAAGGGGCTCTTTTATCTGACAGTGATCACCGATCCTACAACAGGTGGGGTGACAGCAAGCTTTGCTATGCTTGGAGACATCATACTGGCTGAACCAGGAGCACTAATAGGTTTTGCGGGTAAACGGGTGATTGAACAGACAATCAAAGAATCTCTGCCTGATGACTTCCAGCTTGCTGAGACAGTATTAAAAAATGGTTTTATAGACCAGATCGTCGAACGGGAAAAATTAAAATCTGTAATTAGTCAGCTTCTGGAACTGCATGTCGATCCAGAAGGAACAGTAAAGGAGGAGTCTGAATGAATGATGTCATGTCTGTGGTATCCTCTGCCAGAAAAACCGATCGAATCAATATGAAAGACATTACAAGTATGATGATCGATGACTTCATCGAACTGCATGGTGACAGAGTGTTTAAAGACGATCCTGCTATCATTGGTGGAATCGGGAAACTGAACGGCCGGGCAGTGACTGTAATTGGGAACCAGAAAGGGACAACAGTCGAGGAAAATGTCCGAACTAACTTTGGATCGGCACACCCGGAAGGGTACCGTAAATCTCTTCGACTAATGAAACAAGCTGAGAAGTTCAATAGACCCGTTCTCAACTTTATCAACACCTCTGGGGCATACTGTGGAGTTGAAGCCGAAGAAAGGGGTCAGGGTGAAGCGATTGCCCGGAACTTGATGGAAATGAGTGATCTTTCCGTGCCTGTTCTCTCAGTAATCATAGGAGAAGGAGGAAGCGGGGGTGCGTTAGCTCTGGCATTATCTGATGAAGTATGGATGATGGAGTTCTCAATTTATTCCATCCTGTCACCTGAAGGATTCGCGTCTATTCTATGGAAAGATGCCAAGAAAGCCAGCGATGCAGCTGAACTGATGAAGCTGACTTCGTCTGATTTGCTGAAGCTTGGGATCATCGAAAAAGTGATACCTGAGACTGAAAAAAAAGAAGTACTTGAAAAAAATCAGATTATCGCCAATATGAAAAAAGAAATTGATGAAAAGCTTTTTGAACTCGTTCGAGTTTCAAAGAATGAGCTCATACGTAAGCGATATGACCGATTCAGACAATATTAGTTGAAGCAATGGGATGGAATGATCCTGTTGCTTTTATTTATTCCATGTTTTGCAGCAGAAGGCTTGTGGTACAATATAGCTGAGGAGTGTTGTGATATGGGAGATAAGATAGAATTCCCTAAGAACTACGGGACATATATGCATCATGCATTGAGTGCGCTGCAGGACGCAGACTATAAGCGGGCAATTACACATATGAAAAAGGCATATGCGATCAAAGATGAAAACAGCCTGAATATTCTGCTGGTGTCGACATTATTTCAGAATGGGCAGATCAGTGAAGCACTTGACTACGCAGAAGAGAAAGAATCCTTTTACCTGACAAACGAAAAGAGACTGCTTGTTTATATCGAGCTGCTTATCTACAATTACCAGTTTTTGTTAGCTCAAAAATTGCTGGACGATGAAATCAGGTTAGCTACTTCGGAAAACTTGGCCAGCTGGCAGAATCTTAAGGACACTTTAGAGCAGAAAAAACTTGAAGCAGAAAAAGAACGTCACCAGACAGAAATCGAGCGCAAGAAAAAACTGTTTTCTTTAGCCTCATTGACGCCTGATGAGCAGTTTGCTCTGATTCAGGAAGCGGATGAGATGAAGACGGACAATTTGATTCATGCGGCACCATCTGTTTTTCAGAACCCATACGTTCATCCGTTTGCCCGGTCCGGATTTCTGTCTGTACTTATTGACAGAAGAGTAAATCAGTCTTTTTCATATACTTGGCTGAATGAGACTAGAAAGGTCACACCAGCAACTATGAGCACGTTTGAAAATCATCCGGTCGTACAGGACACGTATTCTAAAATTGAAGAAATCTTCATCAGTAATCCTTCATTAAAAGTGCTGGTCGAACAGGAAGCGAATGCTGTTCTTCTCATGCTCTTTCCGTTTATCGATGAAGCCATTCAAAAAGAAGATATTACAGCATGGATTTATACAATAGCAGAGGGGATACAGCCCGAGCAGGATGCAGTTGAACAAGTGTCTGAGGAGAAACAGGCTTATATTAACAGCTGGGTCAGCAGAGTGTATCAGGAGTTGCTGTGAATTAAGCATCCGCAGTTTACATTAGCCTTTAAATATTGTATGATAATTAAGTATGTTTAAATAAAAAATAGTGAATAGGCTTATTTCCGCAGAGTTGGAAATAATGACGATTGCTAGCAGACTAATCAATTCGGAGGGTAATTATACATGGAAACAAATTTTGAAAAAACAGGTGCTACAACAGGCCGTCTGGAATTCACGATCGATCAAGAAACAGTACAAAAAGGACTGGATAAAACATTTAAGAAAGTTCAGAAAAACTTGAACGTACCAGGATTCCGTAAAGGACGAGTGCCACGACGTATTTTCAATCAGATGTACGGTGAAGCTGCACTTTACGAAGACACGCTTAACGACCTGCTGCCTGCAGCTTATTCTAAAGCTGTACAGGAAGCTGGCATCGAGCCTGTAGCTCAGCCTAATATTGATATCAAATCAGTTGAAAAGAACCAGGATTGGGAACTGATTGCTGAAGTCACTCTTAAACCTGAAGTTGAGCTTGGACAGTACAAAGAAATCGAAGTAGCCAAACAGGATCGTAACGTTTCTGAAGAAGACGTAGATGCAGCACTGGATCGCCGTCGTGAAAGCCTTGCTGAACTGACTATTAAAGAAGATGCAGCAGAAGAAGGCGACACTGTTGTCATCGATTACGAAGGATTCGTTGGCGATGAAGCATTTGAAGGTGGAAAAGGTGAGAACCACTCACTAGTTCTTGGATCTAACTCATTCATCCCTGGTTTTGAAGATCAGCTGGTTGGCGTTAAAGCAGGAGACGAGAAAGACGTTACAGTTACTTTCCCTGAAGAGTATCACTCAGATGAACTTGCTGGAAAAGAAGCTGTATTTAAAGTCAAGGTTCACGAAGTTAAAGTGAAAGAATTGCCTGAACTTGACGATGAGTTCGTTAAAGATCTTGATGAAGACGTAGAAACAGTGGATGAATTGAAAGAAAAAATCCGCAAAGAACTTGAAGAAAGCAAGACTACTGCCGCTGACGATGCCAGAGATGACGAAGCTATCAGAAAAGCAGTAGAAAACGCTAAAATTGAAGAGATTCCACATGAAATGGCTCACGAAGAAGTACACCGTCAGATGGATATGTTCCTGAACAACTTGAAACAGCAGGGCATTTCACCTGAAATGTACTACCAGATGACAAACTCAACAGAACAGAATCTTCACAAGCAGTTCGAAGGCGATGCAGAATTTAACGTACGCACGAACCTGGTACTTGAAGCAATTGTTGAAGCGGAGAACCTTGATGCAACTGAGGAAGACATAGAAAAAGAAATCTCTGATCTGGCTGAGCAGTACAACATGCCTGAAGACCAAGTACGCAGCGTACTTTCTCCAGACCTTCTTAACAGAGACATCTCATTGAAAAAAGCAATTGACCTGATCACTTCAACTGCTAAAGAAACACTTGAAGCAGCAGAAGAGTCAGACGAAGCGTAAAACTGTTTAAATGTAAATGGGAATGCCTAACGTGCATTCCCGTTTTTCATAAATTCATAAAATCTTATTAGGCTATGAGAGAGGTGACCGTGCCTATGTTTAACGATGACGATCAAAAAGGAAATATCTCATGTTCATTCTGCGGGAAATCACAGGAGCAGGTAAAGAAAATCGTGGCAGGTCCTGGCGTTTATATCTGTAATGAATGTGTTGACTTATGCCAGGAAATTATGGAAGAAGAGTTCAGCAAGCAGTCATTCGACGGTGAAATGAACGTTCCTAAGCCTCATGAGATTCGAGAAATACTGAATGAGTATATCATTGGTCAGGAAGCGGCTAAAAAAGCTCTTTCTGTAGCGGTATACAATCACTACAAACGTATCAACAGTCTAGATGAAGACACAGAAGATGACATTGAACTTCAGAAAAGTAACATCTGTCTGATCGGTCCTACAGGGTCGGGTAAAACGTACCTGGCACAGACGCTTGCACGCATTCTGAACGTTCCTTTTGCAATAGCTGATGCAACGAATCTGACCGAAGCGGGGTATGTTGGAGAAGATGTTGAGAACATTCTACTGAAACTCCTCCAGTCAGCTGATTACGATGTAGAGCTGGCACAACGCGGAATCATTTATGTCGATGAGATCGATAAAATCGCCCGCAAGTCGGAAAATGTCTCTATCACAAGAGACGTCAGTGGGGAAGGTGTACAACAAGCGCTTTTAAAAATTCTTGAAGGAACGACTGCAAGTGTGCCGCCTCAAGGAGGCAGAAAACACCCTCATCAGGAACTGATTCAGATTGATACAACTAATATACTCTTTATTGTCGGAGGGGCCTTCGACGGAATAGAAACGATTGTAAAAAATCGTCTGGGGGATAAAGTGATCGGATTTGGTGCTGCAAGCAAGCGTAAAGAAGCAGATGAGAAGCAGAGCATCATGCAGCAGATCATACCTGAAGACTTACTGAAATATGGTCTGATTCCTGAATTTATCGGTAGACTCCCGATTACAGCTGTACTTGAGAAGCTGAATGAAGACGATCTGGTCGAAATTCTGACGAAGCCTAAAAACTCGCTGGTTAAACAGTATAAAAAACTGCTGCAAATCGATGAGGTAGAACTTGAATTTGAGGAGCAGGCTCTTCGTGGAATCGGTAAAAAGGCAATCGAACGAGATACTGGTGCGCGTGGGCTGAGATCGATCATTGAAAGCATTATGATGGATATCATGTTTGAAGTGCCCAGCAGACCGGACATTAAGAAAGTCGTTATAACCGAAGAAACAGTGGAAACACAGATGAATCCTATCTTTTATGATGAAGATGGGCAGAAAGTTAGCTAATTAAACAAGCAAAGACCTTCAAATCAGCTTGAGCTGGTCTGAAGGTCTTTTTCCTGGATGACACCGGCAGGCCAGTCATTTTTCTGTAACATTAGCTTGGCATTTGTTACCCATTTATAACCTATGTGTAAAATAGTTGTCGGAAAGTAAAATAGTAGGGCAAGAAATTAAAGTAGACAAAAAGAAAGAAG
>NZ_BAAADA010000053.1:0-1724 GCF_039522005.1 Alkalibacterium indicireducens | reverse complement strand
CTTTCTTCGGAAACGGACGAGCAAACAAAGTTATTCGCCGAAAGTATAAGAAGCTCAGACGGGAGTTAGGGCAGAAAAAGAAACTGAACGCTATTCGGACACTCAATGATAAAGAAGCGAGAATCATGCAGGATATTAATCATAAGATTGCCAGACACATAGTACGGTTTGCGAGAGACACGAACTGTGGCACCATCCATCTGGAGAATCTTTCCGGCATTCGCCGGACCTCAAGACAAAGAGGAAAACACACAGCGATTCTGCATAACTGGACATTCGCTCAACTAACAGACTTCATTGAATATAAAGCAAGAGAAATCGGTATCGTTGTTAAAAAGGTCAATCCAGAGTATACCTCTCAGACTTGCCCGACATGTAAGGCCAGAAATAAAGTAACCGACCGAATGTATCAGTGCGGGTGCGGCTACCGGGGGCATCGGGATAGAGTAGGAGCTCTGAATATCGCCCAAACAACCTAACTCATATGGTCACAGTATGAGTGCCCATGGAGCTATAGGCTCTGCCATGGGAGGGGTGATGGCACACCCTTAAACTTAAGGCTTGAACAAAACAGAAATGGCCTGCGTTCGACAAAGCACTTAAGAATCCCACTGCTTTAGCTGTGGGAGTGTCAACAGCAGCTAACTAGTAGAAGGGGATAAGATTGATGAATATAGCAATTGCAGGATCGGGGGCGCTTGGATGCGGATTCGGATATATGCTTCAGAAAAATGGACAAAACGTGACGCTTCTAGATTATTGGGAAGACCACATTGAAGCAATCAGAAATAATGGACTGACTGTTTCAGTAAATGGGGTAAAAGGGACACTTCCAATGACTATTGCCAGGCCGGAAGAAGTATCTGGTGAAAAGGATGTTATCTTTGTATTCACGAAGGCGATGGGATTGGAGAAGATGATGACTCAAATCAATCATCTCATCGGTACAAAAACAAAAATCGTCTGTCTGTTGAACGGATTAGGACACCTTAAAACTCTTGAAGCATTTGTCGACAGACGAAATATAATAATGGGAACGACTGTCTGGACGGCTGGGATTATTGCCCCAGGTGAAATACAGCTGAACGGGAATGGCCCAGTTGAGCTGCAGAACAGCCATCCTGAAGAGGAAGAAGCCGCACGTGTCATAGTCAATATACTCAAGGACAGCGGCCTTTTCGGAGAATACAGCAAGAATGTCAAGTACACGACTTGGAGAAAAGCGTGCATCAACGGCACGATGAATGCCCTGTGTGCACTGCTGGATGCATCGATCGATCAGCTGTTTAAATCGCCGTCTATCGATTCCTTGCTCAACGGAATCGTTGACGAATTCGCAGCTGTGGCAAAAGCTCAAGATGATATCGAAATCGACAGAGATGAAATGATTCACTACCTTAAAGAAGTGGCATCTCGTCTGGGATCGCACTACCCGTCGATGCATCAGGATCTCTTCAACCGACGTCCGACAGAAATTGATTATCTGAACGGTGCAGTAGTGGAGGCAGCCGAAAAGTACGGAATAGAAGCTCCCCATTGCCGCCGAATGACAGATCTGATTCATGCAAAAGAAGCTGTTCTTGGGATTGAAACAGGCAGATAAAGTGTGCAGATCAGTCGGTCTGATCACGTAGCAACTTACGAAAAGAAAGCGCTATGTGTAAAATAGTTGTCGGAAAGTAAAATAGTAGGGCAAGAAATTAAAGTAGACAAAAAGAAAGAAG